>NZ_JACLQS010000004.1:0-129148 GCF_016648815.1 Streptococcus sp. 9.1
TTAGCTTACAGAACTGCTTGTGAAGCTCTAGAGGATGAGTTCGAGTAAATGTTGCACTTATTCTTGCAATTTATCATATAGAAAAATTAGGTTCTATTTTAAATATCAAATAATTTGACAAAATACCCAAATGTGTGTAAAATAAAATTTGAAAATGCTCTAATAAAAATAACGTTAAGTTAAAGGAAGATAATAGCTAAGTGAGTAAGCAGGGATTTAAATTGGGGGATTTTGTTAAATATTATTTGGTGAGCCTTGTGTCGCTGAGCTTTTTATGTCTTATTTTGTATGGGCTATATTCTTTAAACGGGCTCATTCCTTTTTCTCTAGATGGAGCTTCAGGCCTTGAAGTTAGGCATTATTCAGGACAGACCACCTCTTCTGTAAAAAAAGATGGTGATTATAAGGTTCAGGATATTAGTGGTGAAACTAAGAGCTACAATGTAGATTTGAAAGTAACAAACGATGGGGATAAGGTTATCCAAACCTATGTCTTTGAGTATAAAAAATGATTCTATAATAAAAACTCACAGTCTTAGCCAGATTGTGAGTTTTTTAGATGTCTTTTACCAAAGTCCTAATATCTTTTGCATGAGAAGAGAAGCAAGACTAATTAATAACCAACAGACTCCTCCCACTAGAAGTGCTGAGCCTCCTTTAGTGATTAGTTTTTTGAGATTTGTTTGGAAACCGATAGCTGTCATTGCCATAATAATCATAAATTTTGAAAGGTCTTTTAATGGTGAAAAGACGGCAGGTGTTACACCGAGTGACATTGCAACAGTTGTAATCAGTGAGGCCAAAAGGAACCAAAGGATAAAGTTAGGGACTGCTTTGCTTAGCGAGAATGCTTCCTTTGTATTATCCTTTTGTGACTGCCATACAGATAGACCAAGAGTTATTGGGATGATAGCAAGTGTTCGAGTCAATTTAACAATTGTTGCTTGCTCTAGGATAGATGTTCCATGTAAGCTATCCCAAGAACTAGCTGTAGCAGTTACAGAAGAAGTATCGTTGACAGCTGTTCCAGCAAATATGGCAAAGCCTTGATTACTAAGTCCCAACCAAGATCCCAAGTGAGGAAAGATTAAAGCCGCTAAGATGTTAAAAAAGAAAATTACCGAGATTGCTGTTGCAATAGATTCATCTTTTGCCTTGATTACAGGTGCAGTTGCAGCAATAGCAGAACCTCCACAGATTGAAGAACCAACCCCTACTAAAGTAGTAATTTCGCTATCTAACTTAAATAGCTTTTGGATGAAGTAAGCAGTAACGAGTGCCGTAGCAATAGTGGCTAAAATGATAGGAAGTGAGGTTAAGCCAACTTGGAAAACTTGAGAAAGGTTTAGCCCAAATCCTAGAAGAATAACAGCGTATTGTAATACTTTTTTTGATGTAAACTGCATCCCAGTTTTGAGCTTTTCAGAGTCTGTCACTACAATGCCAAGCAAGAGGCCAATGAAAAGACCAATGACAGGCCCTCCAATAATAGGAAATAAGACTCCAAGAGTCCAGGCTACAAGCGAAATAAGTATTGCAATACTTATACCAGGTAAGAATGATTTGATTTTCATTTTTCATCTCCTTAAAAATTACCCACATTATATCTTATTATTTAGGATATGTAAAGGTGTTGTTAGGGATAGTTTTGAGGAGAAACTATCCCTATAACTTGCTAAGGAGTGTTATTTCTGATAGAATAGTATTAAAATATTATAATCGAAAATCTTATGAAGGAAGGGTTGTATGTATCGTCATTTAAAGAAGTATATGATTTTTATTGTGGGAGCTTTTGTGTGTTCACTTTTTTTGGTTCTAGCTTTCACAACGGATAGAAAAAATGATAACAGTGTTAATGCTAAAGCTGAAGCTGCCTACAATCAAACTACGACGGCTTTTATTGATAGTATCGGAGAGACTGCTAGACAGATTGGTCAAGATTACAATATCTATGCTTCTGTTCTAATTGCTCAAGCCATTCTGGAATCAAATTCAGGTCAGTCAGGTCTGAGTCAAGCTCCTTATTACAACTTCTTCGGGATTAAGGGCACTTATAATGGGAATTCTGTGACCATGCGTACATGGGAAGACGATGGTACAGGGAAGACTTATGAGATTGATGAACCTTTCCGTTCTTATGGAAGTCTAAGCGATTCTTTAGCCGATTATGCTGCTTTGATGACGTCATCAACTTATGCTGGCACATGGAAATCAAATACAAGTAGTTATGCAGATGCCACCCAAGCACTGACAGGAACTTATGCAACTGACAGTCTTTACGCTTCTAAATTAAATAGCATTATTGCATACTATGGTTTGACTGCCTACGATCAAGCTCCAGTTACCCAAGCAACTGGGTCAACAAGTGGCCTTGTTTGGAACAGCTATAGAGGCTCATACACAGATGCTGAGACCTTATCTATAGATGAGGCTTGGGCAAGCTATAAAAATTATAAATAACAATGAGAGTCGAAAGGCTCTTTTTTTGTGCACCAAATTGGATAGTTTGGGTGATAAAAAGTCCCCAACATTCTGTGCTGGGGACTAACATCTATTAGTTGTCAAAAGTGACTTCTTTAACGAGGTTATCTAGGAATTTTTCTCCCATTTTAGAGAGGGTTGCCTTTTCATGCTTCAAGTAAACAATATCAATCTCATCATCAATATCAAGCGGGATAGAGACAATGTTATCACCATTCAAATTACTATTTAAAATACCTGTAGCAATGGTGTAACCATCCAAACCGATTAATAGGTTGAAGAGTGTCGCGCGGTCTGAAACCACGATGGACTTTTTATGGGGAATCTGAGAGAGAATCTCTTCAGAATAGTAGAAGGAATTATGAATCCCTTGGTCGTAACTAAGGTATGGAAAGTCTTCTAAATCTTCCAAAGAGACAACTTCATGCTTAGCCAATGGATTTGACTTGCTGACAAAGATATGCGGTCTAGCTTTGAAGAGACTGGTATATGTGAGACGGTTGTCATCAAACATCTTAGTCAAGACATCTCGGTTATAGCTGTTAAGGAAGAGAACACCAATTTCTGAACGGAAGTTCTTAACGTCCTCAATAATTTCGTAAGTACGTGTTTCACGTAAGAAGAGCTCGTAACGTGTCATATCAGCTCTTTTGAGAAGTGAGACGAAGGCATTGACAACAAAAGCGTAGTGTTGAGAGGAAACACTAAACAATTCACGTGTCTCTGTATGACTCTTGTAGCGTTCTTCCAAGAGATTCGTTTGTTCCACTACCTGACGGGCATAAGAGAGAAATTCAACGCCATCCTTGGTTAAGGTGATTCCCTTAGGGTTACGGATAAAGATATCAATTCCCATTTCTCTTTCCAAGTCACGAACAGCATTTGAAAGACTTGGTTGCGTAATGAAAAGTTGTTTTGCAGCTTCATTCATTGAGCCGGTTTCGACGATTTTGATAATATAATGTAATTGTTGAATTCGCATAGCCTTATTATAGCATATTTTAAGGATTATTCCTTAGGATAAGAGGCGAGTAAAAAGTCTTTTTAGGACTATACCAATTTTTATGCTTGACAATGTCAAATATATGGAATATACTGTCCTCGTTAAGCTTTTTAAAGAGCTTATTGACTATACCAATTTTAAATGAAGGAGACATGACCTCTTTGATCTGAGGTTATTATTAAAAATATGTGTGGAATTGTTGGTGTTGTAGGTAACACAAATGCAACTGATATCTTGATTCAAGGACTTGAAAAGCTAGAATACCGTGGTTATGATTCAGCTGGTATCTTTGTAGCGGGCGATGCATCTAGTCAATTGGTTAAGGCTGTTGGCCGTATTGCGGAACTTGCTGCTAAAACTGAAGGAGTAGAAGGCACAGCCGGTATTGGACATACTCGTTGGGCAACTCACGGTAAACCAACAGAGGACAATGCTCACCCACACCGCTCAGAAACAGAACGTTTTGTTTTGGTTCACAATGGTGTTATTGAAAACTATCTTGAAATTAAGGAAGAATACCTTGCTGGTCACGATTTCAAAGGTCAAACCGATACTGAAATTGCAGTTCACTTGATTGGAAAATTCGTTGAAGAAGATGGTTTGTCAACTCTTGAAGCATTCAAGAAAGCTCTTCACATTATCCGTGGATCATATGCCTTTGCCCTCATGGATTCTGAAGATGCCTCAACAATTTACGTGGCAAAAAACAAATCACCACTTTTGATTGGTCTTGGTGATGGCTATAACATGGTCTGCTCAGATTGCAGCTCTTGCCTTCTTGGCTAAAGCAGTTGGTGAGGCTAATGGTAATGAAAAAGCTAAAGCTTTCGACTTGGTACATGAATTGTCACTTGTAGCACAATCTATCGAATCAACACTCTCTGAAAAAGAAGTTATTGACGAGAAAGTGGCAGCTCTTCTTGCAGAAACACGTAATGCTTTCTATATTGGTCGTGGTCAAGATTACTACGTTGCTATGGAAGCTAGTCTTAAATTGAAAGAAATCTCATATATCCAATGTGAAGGTTTTGCAGCAGGTGAGTTGAAACACGGAACAATTGCTTTGATCGAAGATGGTACACCTGTTATTGCCCTCTTGTCTGACGCTGTTCTTGCTAGCCACACTCGTGGTAATATCCAAGAGGTTGCAGCACGTGGTGCTAAAGTGTTGACTATTGCTGAGGAAAATGTTGCTAAAGAAGGCGATGACATCGTTCTTAATAACGTTCACCCTTACTTGTCACCAATTTCAATGGTTGTACCGACACAATTGATTGCTTATTTTGCAACACTCCATCGTGGACTCGACGTTGATAAACCACGTAACTTAGCTAAATCAGTTACTGTTGAATAAAAATACCAACATCTCTTACAGTGTAAGGGATGTTGTTTGTTTTTATCGTTTTCACCCTTGCTTAATTAGGAAATCTAAAGTAGAATAGTATCTATATCACAATCTTAGGAGAGAATTATGTCATTACCAAATTGTCCAAAATGTAACTCAGAGTATGTTTATGAAGATGGAATCTTACTTGTATGTCCTGAATGTGCCTATGAGTGGGATCCAAACGAAGTTGCAGAAGAAGAAGGGCTTGTGGTTCTTGATAGCAATGGCACACGTCTTGCTGACGGTGACACTGTTACAGTTATCAAAGATTTGAAAGTTAAAGGTGCGCCAAAAGATATTAAACAAGGCACACGTGTTAAAAATATTCGTTTGGTTGAAGGTGACCACAACATTGATTGTAAGATTGATGGTTTTGGTGCTATGAAACTTAAATCTGAATTTGTTAAGAAAATCTAAAATAAGCTTTAGAGATGCTAGACTTAAGTATTGTTTGTTTCTCAGGACAGACTATTTAAGTCTCTCAGGAGTGTGACTATGAACTCATTTTGAAAAATGGGTCTAGTCGCACTCCTTTTTACTATTTTCAAAATCTTATATCATTTTTTTAAATAATTTGGTATAATATTCAACAATACTAAATAATTATAGGAGTTTATATGTCATACGTTTTGGAAGTATTACCAGCCCTTTTGAACGGTGCGGTAGTCACACTTCAAGTATTCTTCATTGTTATCGTACTGTCGATTCCATTAGGGATTGTACTTGCTTTCTTAATGCAGATTAAATTCAAACCTTTAAATTGGTTGCTAACCCTTTATGTTTGGATTATGCGTGGAACACCCCTCCTTTTACAATTGATCTTCGTTTATTACGTTCTTCCAAGTGTTGGGATTGTCTTTGACCGTCTGCCAGCCGCTATTCTTGCTTTTACGCTTAATTATGCAGCTTATTTCGCAGAGATTTTCCGTGGAGGAATCTTGGCTATTCCGAAAGGACAATATGAAGCAGCAAAAATGCTTAAACTTAGTCCTTTCCAAACCATCCGCTACATTATCCTTCCTCAGGTAGTCAAGATTGTCTTGCCAAGTATCTTCAACGAGATTATTAACTTGGTTAAGGATTCATCATTGGTTTATGTGCTTGGGGTTGGAGACCTTCTTTTGGAGAGTCGTACCGCTGCGAACCGTGATGCGACCTTAGCACCGATGTTTGTGGCTGGAGCTATCTATCTTATCCTTGTGGGTGTGGTGACTGTGGCTTCAAAACACATCGAAAAGAAATTCAACTATTATAAATAGGAGACCTTATGTTAGAATTAAAAAATATTTCCAAGCAATTTGGTCAACACAAAATTTTTGATAACTATAACCTAACTGTCGAAGAAGGGAAAATCTTAGCTATTGTCGGACCATCTGGTGGTGGTAAAACGACTCTCTTGCGTATGCTAGCAGGACTTGAAACCATTGATTCAGGACAAATTATTTATGAAAATGAAGAGATTCCTTTGGATCAGATGGAAAGTCGTAACTTGCTAGGTTTTGTCTTCCAAGATTTCCAACTGTTTCCGCACTTGACAGTCTTAGATAACCTAACGCTTTCGCCAATTAAGACGATGGGAATGTCTAAGGAAGATGCCCAGAAAAAAGCTCAAGCCCTACTTGACCGTTTAGGTCTTGGAGCTCACGGAAATGCTTATCCTTACTCTCTTTCTGGGGGACAAAAACAACGTGTTGCATTTGCGCGTGCTATGATGATTGATCCGAAAATTGTCGGCTATGATGAACCAACATCAGCTCTTGACCCTGAGTTGCGTCAAGAAGTTGAGAAATTGATTTTGCAGAATCGTGAGACTGGGATTACGCAAATCGTTATCACTCATGATATGCAGTTTGCACAGCACATCGCCGATGAGATTGTCACTATCAATCCAAAATAGTGAGGATTTTCCATGAAAAAAATAGTAAAAACGATTTTGCTAGGCTGTCTTGTCATTTTGCCTTTGTTTGCGCTATCAGCTTGTAGCTCGCGCTCACATTTTGCAACTCAGAAAGATCAGTGGCAAACCTATACCAAAGAAAAGAAAATCAAAATTGGTTTTGATGCGACCTTTGTTCCTATGGGATATGAGGAAAAGGATGGTAGCTATGTTGGTTTTGATATTGATCTTGCCACTGCAGTTTTTAAATTGTATGGTATCGATGTCGAATGGCAGGCTATTGACTGGGATATGAAAGAAACAGAACTGAAGAATGGGACAATTGATCTTATTTGGAATGGTTACTCGGTCACGGATGAGCGTAAGCAGTCTGCAGACTTTACAGTGCCTTATATGGTCAATGAACAAGTACTGGTAACCAAAAAGTCTTCGGGAATTGATTCTGTTGCAGGAATGGCAGGTAAGACCTTAGGTGCCCAAGCAGGCTCTTCCGGTTATGATGCTTTCAATGCTTCTCCGAAGATTTTGAAGGATATCGTGACCAACCAAAAAGCAGTCCAATATTCGACCTTTACTCAGGCCTTGATTGACCTTGATAGTGGACGTATTGACGGCCTATTGATTGACCGTGTGTATGCTAATTACTACTTAGAAAAATCAGGAGTTCTGGATCAGTATAACGTTATGCCTGCTGGTTACGAGGGTGAAAGCTTTGCTGTAGGTGCTCGTAAGGCAGATAAGACACTTATTAAAAAAATCAATCAAGGATTTAGAACCCTTTATAAAAATGGAGAATTCCAAAAGATTTCTGACAAATGGTTTGGCGAAGATGTTGCCACCGACCAAGTTAAAGGGAAAAAATAGAAGGATAACAACATTCTAGAAGGGATGTTGTTATTTTTTTGTGGAAAATACTTGAAATAAAACAAGTTATATTTTATACTAATGTTAGTTTATAAACTAACGAAAGGGTAAGCATGGGATATTTTGATTATTCAAGAGAACCGAAAAGTGATATTGCTTTTGTAGATATGAAATCTTTCTATGCGAGTGTAGAGTGTGTTGAACGTGGGTTACACCCTCTTAAGACTTCTCTATGTGTGATGAGTAGGGCTGAAAATGCTAATGGTTTGATACTAGCCTCCTCACCCATATTTAAGCAGGTTTTTGGCAAGTCAAATGTTAGTCGTTCTTATGACTTACCTTTTGACATTCATTCTCGTAAGTTTCACTATTATAATGCCAAAAAGCAGGGACTTCCAACGGATAGAGATTTTGTAAATTACATCGAATCTTGGGCCAAGGTTACCTTTATCGTTCCTCCTAGAATGGACCTCTATATAAAAAAGAATATCCAAATTCAACACATTTTCCAGAATTATGCCAGTGTTGAAGACATTCTTCCTTATTCCATTGATGAGGGTTTCATTGATCTCACGTCGTCACTGAATTACTTTATTCCCGATAGAACAGTTACAAGAAAAGATAAGTTAGATATGATTTCAGGGCGTATTCAAAGAGATATTTGGAGGGAGACAGGTATTTACTCGACAGTTGGGATGTCTAACAGCAATCCCTTATTGGCCAAGTTAGCGCTTGATAATGAGGCCAAACATACGGCTACGATGAGAGCCAACTGGTCCTATGAAGATGTCGAGACTAAGGTTTGGAATATTCCCCATATGACCGATTTCTGGGGAATTGGAAAGCGGATGGAGAAGCGTTTAAACAAGTTGGGGATTTTCTCTATTCGAGAACTTGCTAATAGCAATCCTGATACTCTTAAAAAGGAGTTAGGTATTGTGGGCTTAGACCTCTTTTTTCATGCTAACGGTATTGATGAGAGTAATGTTCATCAACCTTATAAACCAAAGTCACATGGCTTAGGAAATTCTCAAATCTTGCCACGAGACTATGAGCGTCAAGCTGATATTGAATTGATTCTAAGAGAGATGGCAGAGCAGGTAGCCATTAGGTTAAGACGAGCCCATAAGAAAGCTTGTCAAGTTTCCATTAGCATTGGATTTTCAAAGTTAGAGAGCAAGCGTTCGTTACAAGCACAGATGAAGATTGAACCTGCTAACAATACAAGAGTACTAATAAGCCATGTTATTGAACTCTTTAGGAAGAAATATCAAGGAGGGACTGTTCGAAGTGTCAGTGTCTCTTATGCAAATTTTGTAGATGAAAGGCTTCAAATTCTTTCTTTATTTGATAATCCAGATGACATTGATAAAGAAGAAAGGCTTCAGGCAGCTATAGACAGTATTCGACAGGAATTTGGCTTTACGACCATTCAAAAAGCAACTGCTTTACAGGAGGCGTCTAGGAGTCTTGCTCGAAGTAAGCTTATTGGTGGACACTCTGCTGGAGGATTAGATGGCTTAAAATGATAGACCGTAGTTACCTTCCCTTTCAATCAGCTAGGGAACATCAAGACAGGGGAATGATGAAGTGGATGGGCTTTTTCTTATCAGAACATACAAGCTCCCTACATGAAGATAAGACTAAAGAAAATCTTAGGAGTCATTTGGATGATTTAGAGAAGTTTACTTTATTAAACCAGCTTTATTCAGGTCAATTATTGGGAAGTTTCCAGATAAAGGATCAAGGTAGGCGCTGTAGATGTAGTGGCTATGTGGTTGACTTGGATTTTAATCAAGTTACTATAAAATCTTGCAAGCGACATAAATGTATTCGAACAAAGGATATATTAGAAATTAGTTTGGGGGTTGAGACCATAGATGAGGAAGAGAAAAATTTATGATGATAAACTTCAAATTGATTATTTTTCTGATAGCTATTTAAAATTTGAAGAAGACTTTTATCGTTATTCTGCCATGGATATTCCCTTAACCTTTTTGACGGATGATATTATGAGGGAGATGGCTATCAGTCAAAAGAATTATTTTCTATTAAATAAAGAGAATGCCAGAGATGGACGCAATCATTATTTCCATTTTGAAGTTAGTCTTTTGGATTCCAAGATACCCGTAAGACAGTATAGGTATCTTGGAAATGATTGAATGATATTAATTTAGTCAAAGAAATAGTGTATTTTTGACTTGAAAACAGGATTTTTATGAAGTTTTTCGAAATCTAAGAAAAATATTATGTAAGCGTTGACAACACTTGTGCAAGTGCTATAATGAAGGTGTTAAAAGTTATCATATGGAGGTAATAAAAATGAGAGCAGTTGTTGTTAATCAAGCAAGCACAGGTGTTGAAGTTGTTGATCATGAAAAACCATCTGTAGTTGGTCATGGTCAAGCTTTGGTTAAAGTTGAATATTGCGGTGTCTGCCATACTGACCTTCACGTAGCTCATGGAGACTTTGGTCAAGTACCAGGTCGTATACTAGGTCACGAAGGTATTGGTATTGTCGAAGAAGTTGGTGAAGGTGTTGAAACACTTAAAAAAGGTGACCGTGTATCAATTGCTTGGTTCTTCGAAGGGTGTGGCCATTGTGAATATTGTACGACTGGTCGCGAAACACTCTGCCGTTCTGTAAAAAATGCTGGTTATAGTGTTGACGGTGGTATGAGTGACTATGCTTTAGTTACTGCAGACTATGCTGTGAAAGTTCCAGAAGGACTTAATCCAGCTCAAGCTTCATCTATTACTTGTGCGGGAGTTACAACCTATAAAGCTATTAAAGAAGCTAAAGTTGAACCTGGTCAATGGGTAGCTATTTATGGTGCTGGAGGACTAGGTAATTTGGCTATTCAATATGCTAAGAAAGTTTTCAATGCACGAGTAGTGGCTGTTGATATCAACCAAGATAAACTTGATTTGGCTAAAGAATCTGGTGCTGACTTAGTTGTGAACGGTAAAGAAGTTGAAGATGTAGCGGGTTATATCCAAGAAAAAACTGGTGGTACACACAGTGCTGTTGTAACCGCTGTTTCTAAAGTTGCCTTCAATCAAGCTGTCGATAGTGTACGTGCCGGTGGTACAGTTGTTGCCGTTGGTCTACCATCTGAATACATGGAGCTTTCAATTGTTAAAACCGTCCTAGATGGTATCCGTGTTGTTGGATCTCTTGTAGGTACACGTAAGGACTTGGAAGAAGCCTTCGACTTCGGTGCACAAGGCTTGGTAGTGCCAGTTGTTGAAACTGTTCCTGTTGATACAGCGGTAGAGGTCTTTGACCAAATGGAAAAAGGTGAAATTCAAGGACGTAAAGTATTGGATTTCACTAAGTAAGCAAACACCTATCTATGCTACTCTGACTATGTGAAGAGTCGAGTGGTGTAAACTTGAACTGATATTAGAAAGTTAGACAAATAATTTAAGTGAAGGATTTAGTTCTCTACTATATAGGACTAGGTCCTTTTAGTTTTACCTTAATTCATTTGTTGTTGTAATGTGTTCTGTCCTCAAAAAGATAGACAAAATTTTATTTATTTGAAAAGTAGTAAAAAAGTTATATAATGATTTCGTAAATAAAGAGTTAAAGAATATTATCATTTATAACAAGGAGTATGAAGTGGATTCTACCAACTTGGACTCGAAACTATTCATAGAATTTAAATCACGTGGGAAACGATGCCAACTTTTATATATATCCGATAGCCATAGTGAAGGGTTATATGAGATTGTTTCTATTGAACGAGAACGTCTTGCTATGTGGCTTCCTTGGGTGGAAGAAATGAAAAGTATTGAAAATGAAAGAGCGTTTATAAAGTATGCACGTGAAAAAATGGAGCGTAATGAGTTATTTATGTTAACAATTTGCGTCAATCAGACACCAGTAGGGATGATAGATATACATAATATTGATTTACAAAAACATCAAGCTGAAATTGGATATTGGATATCAGAAAAATATGAAAATCAAGGTTTTGTAAAGCAGGGATTAAAACAATTAATAAAAATCATTCCATCCAAATTTAAAATTGATAAGCTTTTGATTTATATAGATGTTGAGAATGTTAAAAGTAAGTTTATACCAATCAGTTTAGGTTTTAAAAAGGAAAGCGAAATTTCCCAATTCGAGTTCTATAATGGATCCTACCATGATTTTGAAATTTATGGGCTAAATGTGAATGAAGGAAATATAGCAAATGATTAAAGTGAATTTTTTTACAAATAAATAACTATCAGAGAGTTTTGATTTTACCCCATTATCTAGGTATGATGTAAGAGTTAGTATTGAACATCAGAAAAGCAAAAATTTTTCTGACCCCATAACATTGCTTATTGATTTATTTTTGTAATTAAGATATAAAAAATCCCCACCAGAAAGAAATTCTGGTGGGGTATTTGGTGGGGAACCAAATATAATTAATTAGATTTTAGCGTTTTAAAACAATTCAAAATGCTGTTAAATCAATCAAGTCACTTTAAATTAGGTTTATATTTTATTCCCACTCTACAGTTGCAGGTGGTTTACTTGTAATATCGTAGACAATACGGTTAACGTGGTCAACTTCGTTAACGATTCGAACAGAAATCTTTTGAAGAACTTCCCATGGAAGTTTCGCAAAGTCAGCTGTCATACCGTCGATTGAAGTGATAGCACGGATAGCGATAGTGTAGTCGTAAGTACGGCCATCACCCATAACACCGACAGAACGAACGCCTGTGTTAACAGTGAAGTATTGCCATACATCACGATCAAGACCAGCTTTGGCAATTTCTTCACGAAGGATAGCATCAGACTCACGAACGGTTTCAAGTTTCTCTTCAGTGATTTCACCCATAACGCGGATGGCAAGTCCTGGTCCTGGGAAAGGTTGACGCCAAACGACTTCATCAGGCATTCCCATTTCAGTACCAAGGGCACGAACTTCGTCTTTAAAGAGGGTATTAAGTGGTTCAATCAATTCAAATTGCATGTCTTCTGGAAGACCACCAACGTTGTGGTGAGATTTGATTGTTTGAGCTGTCTCAGTACCTGATTCAATAATATCAGTATAGAGCGTTCCTTGAGCTAGGAAGTCTACACCTTTAAGTTTGCTTGCTTCGTCATCAAAGACGTAAACAAACTCGTTACCAATGATTTTACGTTTTTTCTCAGGATCATCAACACCAGCCAAGAGGTCTAGGAAGCGTTTAGAAGCATCAACACGGATAATGTTGAGGCCAAATTTACCTCCAAGCATCTCCATAACTTGGTCACCTTCACCTTTACGGAGAAGACCGTGGTCAACGAAGATACATGTCAATTGATCACCGATAGCTTTTTGCAAAAGGACACCAACAACAGATGAGTCAACCCCACCTGAGAGTCCAAGAAGGACTTTACGGTCACCAACTGTTTCACGGATTTGTGCAATTTGCATATCTACGAAGTTAGCCATTGACCAGTCACCTTTGGCACCACAGATACCAAAAGCAAAGTTTTTCAAAATGTCGTTACCATATACAGAGTGACGAACTTCTGGGTGGAATTGGATACCATAGAAGTTTTTCTCGGTATCTTCCATCGCAGCGAATGGGCAATCCACTGAGTCACCAACAAGATGGAAACCTTCTGGAATTTCTGTAACAGCATCACCGTGGCTCATTAGAACGACTTGTTCTTCAGGAGTTTCAGCAAAGAGCTGTGATTGGGCACGAAGGCGAAGTGTTGATTGGCCATACTCACGGTTACCTGCTTCACCAGCTGGAACAACTTTACCACCGAGTTTGTGGGTCAAAAGTTGCATTCCGTAACAGATACCAAGAATTGGGATACCTAGCTCGAAAATTTCTTCGTCAATACCAAATGCATCTTCGGCATAAACAGAGTTAGGACCACCAGAAAGTACGATACCGATAGGATTGATGGCACGGACTTCATCAGCGGTAATTTTATGGCTCTTCAATTCAGAGAAAACACCAAATTCACGAATACGACGTGCAATCAGCTGATTGTATTGGCTACCATAGTCTAGAACAATGATTTTCTGCACATCATTCAAAGTAGAAATGTCAGTCATTATTACCCTTTCTTTTTACGTCACACATGGACTCTTTCTTATGCAATCATTGTATCACAAATTTATGGACTTAGCACCTAGATTTATACGAGAAACTGTAAGTATCATACTCATCTTTACAATTCTGTTACTTTTTTTGTAAAATAGGGGTACAGAAGGGGGTATTAGATGTTACCAGCGTACATTCGCATACATGATAAGATTAAGGAAGATGTTGATGATGGCACTTGGAAAATCGGGCAACGTCTCCCTAGCGAGCGAGATCTTTGCGAGACTTTTGATGTGAGTCGGATGACTGTGCGTCAGGCCATAACACTTTTAGTAGACGAGGGGATTTTAGAGCGTAAACCAGGCAGTGGAACTTTTGTGGCTAGTAGTCGAGTTAAGGAAAAGATGCGTGGAACTACGAGTTTTACGGAGATTGTCAAATCCCAAGGCAAGAAACCATCTAGTGAGCTTATTTCTTATCAACGTGTACATCCAAATGAGTTTGAAATCAAGAATTTAGGTGTTTTACCGCAGTCCTATGTCATTCGTATGGAACGTGTTCGCTTTGCCGATGACATTCCAGTTGCCTATGAGATTGCTAGTATCCCTGAGAAAATTATCCGAGGTTTTAAGGAATCAGAAATTACCGAACACTTCTTCAAAACCTTAACTGATAATGGCTATGAAATAGGGAAAAGTCAGCAGACCATATCAGCCAGTTTGGCCAATAGTAGTCTAGCCAAGCACCTAAAGGTTAAGATTGGTGATGCTCTCTTGAGTTTGACACAGATTTCCTTCCTCCAAGACGGGCAGGCTTTCGAATATGTACGAAGTTACTATGTTGGCGACCGTTTTGAATTTTATTTGGAGAACAATTAACAGTCACGGCTTTTTTCTGCACAAGAATCGTGCTAACACCATGATTTTATGGTAAAATGGAGCTTATGGAAATTGAAAAAACCAATCGCATGAATGCCTTGTTTGAGTTCTATGCAGCCTTGTTAACAGATAAGCAGATGAACTATATTGAGCTATATTATGCGGATGATTATAGTTTGGCAGAAATTGCCGAGGAATTTGGTGTGAGTCGTCAGGCTGTATATGATAACATCAAGCGTACTGAGAAGATTTTAGAAGCTTACGAGATGAAACTACATATGTATTCAGATTACATTGTTCGTAGCCAAATATTTGATGATATCATGGAAAAATACCCAGACGATAGCTATCTTCAGGAACAAATTGCTGTGCTCAGCAGTATCGATAATAGAGATTAGACCCAAGCAGAAAGTAAGAGAGGAAATGACATATGGCTTTTGAAAGCTTAACGGAACGCTTGCAAGGCGTTTTCAAAAATTTAAGACGTAAAGGAAAACTTTCAGAGAAAGAAGTTCAAGAAGTCACTAAAGAGATTCGTTTGGCACTTCTTGAAGCAGACGTAGCCCTACCAGTTGTTAAGACATTCATTAAACGTGTTCGTGAACGTGCTGTAGGTCACGAAATCATTGATACTCTTGATGCTTCGCAACAAATCATCAAGATTGTTAATGAAGAATTGACAGATATTCTTGGGTCTGAAACATCTGAAATTGAGAAATCTCCAAAGATTCCAACTATCATAATGATGGTTGGTCTCCAAGGGGCTGGTAAAACAACCTTTGCTGGTAAATTGGCTAATAAGCTGATTAAAGAACAAGAAGCCCGTCCAATGATGATTGCGGCGGATATCTATCGTCCTGCAGCCATTGACCAGTTGAAGACTTTGGGACAACAAATCAATGTTCCTGTTTTTGATATGGGTACAGAGACACCGGCGGTTGAGATTGTCAAAAATGGTTTGGAACAAGCGCGTGCCAATAAGAATGACTATGTCTTGATTGATACGGCTGGTCGTTTGCAGATTGACGAGACTCTCATGCAAGAATTGCATGATATTAAAGATTTTGCTCATCCAAACGAAATTCTCTTGGTTGTAGATAGCATGATTGGTCAGGAAGCTGCTAACGTTGCCAAGGAGTTCAATGAACAACTAGATATCACAGGTGTCGTTCTTACTAAAATTGACGGTGACACACGTGGTGGTGCGGCTCTTTCTATTCGTGAGATTACTGGTAAGCCAATTAAATTCACAGGTACTGGTGAGAAAATCACAGATATTGAGACTTTCCACCCAGACCGTATGTCAAGCCGTATCTTAGGTATGGGTGACCTTCTTACCCTTATTGAAAAAGCTTCTCAAGAGTACGACGAGAAAAAATCTCTTGAGTTGGCTGAAAAGATGCGTGAAAACACCTTTGACTTCAATGACTTCATCGACCAATTAGACCAAGTGCAAAATATGGGTCCTATGGAGGATTTGCTTAAGATGTTGCCAGGTATGGCTAACAATCCAGCCTTGGCTAATGTTAAAGTAGACGAGAAACAGATTGCACGCAAGCGTGCCATTGTATCATCAATGACACCAGAAGAGCGTGAAAATCCAGATCTTTTGACACCAAGTCGTCGTCGCCGTATTGCAAATGGTTCAGGGAATACCTTTATTGAAGTAAACAAGTTTATTAAAGACTTCAACCAAGCCAAACAAATGATGCAAGGTGTTATGTCTGGTGATATGGAGCAAATGATGCGTCAAATGGGTCTTAACCCAAATAATCTTCCAAAAAACATGCCCAATATGCCTGATATGGGTAATATGGACATGTCTGCTCTTGAAGGCATGATGGGTGGCGCAGGTATGCCAGACCTTGGTGATATGGACCTTAGTCAAATGCTTGGTGGTGGTCTTAAAGGTAAGGTCGGTTCCTTTGCCATGAAACATGCGATGAAGCGTCAAGCCAACAAGATGAAGAAAGCTAAGAAAAAACGTAAATAAGAAACTTAGAACGCTAGGGCACTTTGCTCTAGTGTTTTTTTCTGAAAATTATTGACTTATATAACTATACACTGTAATATACTAATGTATATACAGTAAAAGGAGTAAATAATGAAACCTAAAAAGAGAATTCAAGAAATGACCTTTGCAGCTTTATTAACTGCAATTGCTATCCTTATCCCAAGTATTATGCCAATTAAACTAATCATCCCACCGGCTTCGTATACTTTGGGGAGTCATGTTCCAATATTTCTAGCTATGTTTATATCGCCCTGGGTAGCAGCTTTTGTTATCTTAGCTTCTAGTTTGGGATACTTTATGGCGGGCTATCCGATTGTGGTTGTTTTTAGAGCCTTTTCTCATATTATATTTGGTTTTTTAGGCGCACTCTATTTGAAAAAATTTCCACAAACGATAGAAAACCATAAATCATCATTACTTTTCAACTTTGTTTTAGGACTTATCCATGCCTTAGGTGAAGTTCTTGCTTGCGTGATTTTTTATTCTGTAACTGGTGAGGATTTCCAAAAACTGTTCTATGTTCTTTTTGTTTTAGTTGGTTTTGGCACTATTATCCATAGTATGATAGACTATGTAATAGCATTAACGATTTTCAAAAGTATTCGAAAAATACGCTAGTTGAAAGAGGGAGGGTTTGTCTATGGCTTCAAATCGAAAAGAAGAATTATTGGCACTCTTAAAGGGAGCTAAAGAAGCAATGAATGGACAAAGTTTGGCGGAGCATTTTGGTGTGACACGTCAAATCATTGTTCAAGATATTGCCCTCTTACGTGCAGATGGTGCCCAGATTATTTCAACTAATAGGGGCTATATCTATAAAAGTAGCGATGACAATTGTTATATACGTAGGCTGTTTAAGGTGAATCATACTGTGTTAGATATGAAAGATGAGCTTTTGGCTATTGTTGATAATGGAGGACGTATTCAAAATATCATGATAGATCATCCAGTTTACGGAGAAATTCAGACTTTGTTGAAATTGACTTGTCGTCGAGATGTTAGTCATTTTTTAGATCAATCATCGTCAAATGACTTTCGTCCCTTATCTGATTTAACAAATGGTGTTCATTACCATCTTGTCGAAGCAGATAGTGAACAGGATATGGCTTATATAGAAGAGGCACTAAACCATCTAGGATTTTTAGTTAAAGAATAATACAAAAGAGAATTGTAAAAGTAGTTAGTTTCACTTGAAGTTAACTGCTTTTTTTGATAAACTTATGTTAGTTTATTAACTTACGGAGGTAGCTATGTTTTCAGGACAACGACTTAAGGAAATTCGAGAAGCACAAGGAATGAGTCAGGCAGCAGTGGCTAAGCATCTAGGAATTTCTCGCTCCTCTTATTTTAACTGGGAAAATGGTAAGACGAAACCAAATCAAAAGAATCTATCAGTATTGGCTGAACTTTTTGGTGTAGCTGAGACATATTTTCTATCTGAACATGAGATTGTAGAAGTGTACTTGGAATTAAATGAGGAAAATCGTCAGGAAGCTTTGCGACTCACTAAGGCTCTCTTGGAGGAGCAAGAAGCAGAAAAGCAGAAGGCACCTGTTATTCCGTTATATTCTTACAAAGTTTTCGAGCGTTTGTCAGCCGGAACGGGTTATACCTACTTTGGTGATGGCAATTACGATGAAGTTTTCTATGATGAAGAATTAGATCATGATTTTGCGTCATGGGTATTTGGAGACTCTATGGAACCTACCTACCTAAATGGAGAAGTAGTGCTAATCAAACAAACAGGCTTTGATTATGATGGAGCTGTTTATGCTGTAGACTGGGATGGTCAAACCTATATCAAAAAGGTCTATCGTGAGGAAGAGGGCCTTCGTTTAGTTTCTCTCAATAAACGTTATGGTGATAAGTTTGCACCCTATGACGAAGATCCTCGAATCATTGGTAAGATTGTTGGTAACTTTATGCCTGTTGAGGGGTAGGCAACTTTTATCAATTGGGCATCTCAAATTAAATCTGTTATAATACTAAGTAAAGCAAAGCCAATGATTTGGCTTTTTTTAAAGATTTTAAATGATATTTTGCTAAGAATACAAAAGGAGAAACATATATGGCTACTATTCAATGGTTTCCAGGTCACATGTCTAAGGCCCGTCGACAGGTTCAGGAGAACCTTAAACATGTTGATTTTGTTACAATTTTAGTGGATGCACGTTTGCCACTTTCGAGTCAGAACCCTATGCTGACCAAAATTGTTGGCGATAAACCAAAGCTTCTAATTCTCAATAAGGCTGACCTGGCTGACAGTAATCGTACGAAAGAATGGCGTACCTATTTTAAGAGTCAAGGGATTAAAACCTTGGCCATCAATTCCAAGGAACAATCTACAGTTAAATTGGTAACAGACGCTGCTAAGAGTCTTATGGCTGACAAGATTCAACGGCTACGTGAACGCGGTATTCAGAAAGAGACCTTACGAACCATGATTATTGGGATTCCAAATGCAGGGAAATCTACCTTAATGAACCGCTTAGCTGGTAAAAAGATTGCTGTTGTAGGAAATAAACCCGGCGTTACAAAAGGTCAACAGTGGTTGAAGTCTAATAAAGACTTGGAAATTCTTGATACTCCAGGTATTTTGTGGCCTAAGTTTGAAGATGAATTGGTTGGATTGAAACTCGCTTTGACTGGTGCCATCAAGGACCAGCTATTGCCAATGGATGAAGTGACGATATTTGGACTCAACTATTTTAAAACTTACTATCCTGAACGTTTAGAGGAACGCTTTAAAGGGATTGACCTTGAAGAAGAGGCACCAGAAATCATTATGGAAATGACTCGAAAACTTGGCTTCCGTGAAGATTATGACCGTTTCTATAATCTATTTGTCAAAGAAGTTCGTGATGGAAAACTAGGACGTTACACACTTGATATTGTTGGGGTCGATACTGATGGCGACAATTAAAGAAGTCAAAGAGCAATTGGCCACTTTGACAGACCTTGACGATCATCGATGGGCAAGTTTTGAGGAAGACAGTCGAGCTGGTGTACAGACTGCCATTAAGCAACGCCGTAAAGCTATCCTAGCTGAGATTGCTGAGGAAGAACGCTTAGAGATGATGCTCAGTTATGAAAAATCGCTTTATGCTCAGGGAGTTGAACTCATTGCAGGTGTTGATGAAGTTGGACGTGGCCCTTTGGCTGGGCCAGTGGTAGCTGCAGCGGTTATTTTACCAAAGCTTTGCAAAATAAAAGGTCTTAATGATAGTAAAAAAATACCAAAATCAAAACATGAAGCTATTTATAAGCAGGTCATGAAGGAAGCGGTAGCTGTCGGGATTGGTATAAAGGACAATCATGTGATTGACGATGTTAATATTTATGAAGCAACCAAGCTTGCTATGGCTGAAGCTATTGAAAAACTTAGTCCCAAACCAGAACATTTGTTAATTGATGCCATGACTTTGGACTTACCAATAGGACAAACATCAATTATAAAAGGGGATGCTAATTCTTTATCAATTGCGGCAGCATCTATCGTAGCAAAGGTAACCCGGGATAAGATGATGGCTGATTATGATCAGGAGTTTCCTGGTTACGCATTTGCCAAAAATGCAGGCTATGGTACTAAGGATCATCTGTCTGGCATAGATAACTTTGGTGTTACTCCAATTCATAGAAGAAGCTTTGAACCCATAAAGTCAATAATAAAAAGTAGGTGAAGTGGCGTGATTTTAGCTATTGATATTGGAGGAACCTTTATCAAGTTTGGGTTAGTTGATGATGATTTTAAGATAAGCAATCAATCTAAAGTTCCAACACCACCAACGTTAGACGACTTTTGGTTGACTTTAGAGCATATTGTCTCGTCTCACAAGGATATCATTTCTGGGATTGCCATTGCGTGCCCAGGAGAAATAAATAGTAAACGTGGCTTCATTTTCAAGGGAGGTCTTATCCCATATTTAACGGCTATTCCTCTTGGGTCACGATTGACTAAAACATTTCAACTGCCTGTAAAGGTTATCAATGATGCTGATGCGGCAGCTTTGGCTGAAGCCAGATATGGAAGTCTACAAGATTTAGATTGTGGGGCAGCCTTGGTTTTAGGTACGGGTGTTGGTTTAGGACTTGTCTCACAGGAGGTCTTGTTATCACCTCTGTCAGTCACCCAATATCTGCGAGCTCCAAGTCCCCAAAGCATGAGTCAAACCTCTCTACCTTTCCAGTGGGAATTGTTTATGCATGGCTTAGTAAGTCTTGTCGATAATAAGGGGTCTGCAGTAGGCTTTGTTCATGAAGCCAGTCAATTACTTAGGTTAAATCAAGACGATGGTCCAGCCGTATTCTCAGCTATAGAGGGAAATCAGTCGGAAGACCTAAATCTTTTATTTAAAGACTATTGTCATGAAATTGCTGTTCTTGTGCTAAATTTACAGAGCTTCTTTAGGCTGGAGAAAGTTGTTATCGGTGGTGGTATCAGTAGGCAAGGTACTTTAATAGAAGGAATAAGCGATGCCTATGAGGAGTTATTTAAGGATAAGTCTGAATTAGGTCTTGAGCCCATAACTATTCAAGCCTGTCAATTCCATAACGATAGTAACCTACTGGGAGCGGCGTCTTATTTTGCTTCTGAAAATGATTTGTAATCACGGAAAGTTCCATAATGGAGCTTTTTTCTTTTCTGTTACGAATAATGAAAAGGAGGTATCTATATGAATAATTTTGAACTTTTTAAACTTAAAGCCGCTGGGTTGACGAATTTGAATATCTTAAATATTTTGGACTATCAAAAGACTCAAGATAGAAAATTGAGTTTACGTGATATGGCAGTGGTATCCAAGTCTAAAAATGCCGTTCTTTTTATGGAAAAGTATAAGAGTTTAGATATTAAGCAACTCAAAGAACAGTTTGAACGTTTTTCTACGTTATCGATTTTTGATAAAGAATATCCCATTGAGCTGAAGCATACCTATAATCCTCCTGTCCTCCTTTATTATCAGGGGAATCTTGATTTACTGAGTAAACCAAAGCTAGCTGTTGTTGGGGCAAGAAAGTGTTCTGAAACAGGCAAACAGTCCGTTCGCAAAATTGTTAGTGAACTTGGGAATCATTTTACTATTGTGAGTGGATTGGCGCGTGGGATTGATACTTGTGCGCATATGGAGGCCTTGAAAAATAAGGGGAACACCATTGCAGTTATCGGGACCGGACTTGATGTTTATTATCCTAAAGAAAATAAAGCTTTGCAGGACTATATGGCCAAAAATCATTTAGTTCTTACAGAATATGGACCGGGTGAACAGCCTCTCAAGTACCACTTTCCTGAACGCAATCGGATTATTTCTGGATTGTGTCAAGGAGTTATGGTCGTAGAAGCAAAACTTCGCTCAGGAAGTCTGATTACTTGTGAGCGTGCCATGGAAGAAGGTAGAGATGTTTTTGCTATTCCAGGAAATATTTTAGATGGAAAATCAGACGGATGCCATCACTTAATTCAAGAGGGCGCAAAGTGCATTACGACAGGGTTTGACATCCTTTCAGAGTTTTCTTAAAAATCAAAGTTCTCCTATAGAGAAAAAGTTTTTAATTGACAGTTAAAGAAAAGGAAGGTATCATGTTAGTTGCTCGGTCCAAGATGTTTCATTTTTTAATGTCTTGTGACTAGATTTTAGACAGATGAGTGGCGCAGCCAGTTTATAACATTATAAGGAAATAGTCTATGGCGACAGCAACGACAACAAAAACGAAAACTAAAACAACAAAGAAAACGACAGCCAAAAAGGCGACTAAAAAGAGAGCGACACCAAAGAAAAATTTGGTCATCGTGGAGTCTCCTGCTAAAGCGAAAACGATTGAGAAGTATCTTGGCCGCAATTATAAAGTTGTAGCCTCTGTTGGGCATATCCGTGATTTGAAAAAATCAAGTATGTCGATTGATTTTGAAAACAACTACGAACCTCAGTACATTAATATTCGAGGTAAGGGACCTCTTATCAATGAATTGAAGAAAGAAGCTAAAAAAGCCAAGCAAGTCTTTCTCGCAAGTGACCCGGACCGTGAAGGGGAAGCCATTTCATGGCATTTGTCACATATTCTTGGATTAGAGCCAGATGATAAGAATCGTGTCGTTTTTAACGAAATCACTAAAGATGCGGTAAAAAATGCCTTTGTAGAGCCACGCGCCATTGACATGGACTTGGTAGATGCCCAACAAGCTCGTCGTGTCTTGGACCGTATTGTGGGTTACTCTATTTCACCGCTTCTATGGAAGAAGGTTAAGAAAGGTCTTTCTGCAGGTCGTGTACAATCAGTAGCGCTTAAGCTTATTATTGACCGTGAAAATGAAATTAAGGCCTTTAAACCAGAAGAATACTGGACTATTGATGGTGCTTTTAAGAAGGGTGCTAAGAAGTTTCAGGCTAGCTTCTATGGCTTGGATGGTAAAAAGCTTAAGCTCAACAATAATGACGATGTTCAAGCCGTTCTCTCTCGTATCACAAGTGATGACTTTAACGTTGATAAAGTGGAGAAAAAAGAACGTCGTCGTAATGCGCCATTGCCATATACAACTTCATCTCTCCAACAGGATGCTGCAAATAAGATTAACTTCCGTACACGTAAGACCATGATGGTTGCCCAACAGTTGTATGAAGGGATTAATCTTGGTTCAGGCGCTCAAGGTTTGATTACCTATATGCGTACAGACTCAACACGTATCAGTCCAGTGGCTCAAAACCAGGCTGCTGAATTTATTACAGAACGCTTTGGTTCTAAGTATTCAAAACATGGCAGCAAGGTGAAAAATAGTTCGGGAGCACAAGATGCCCATGAGGCTATTCGTCCGTCAAATGTTTTCCAAACACCAGAAAGCATCGCTAAGTATTTGGATAAGGACCAACTCAAGCTTTATACTCTTATTTGGAATCGTTTTGTAGCGAGTCAAATGACAGCTGCAGTATTTGATACGATGAAGGTGACCTTGTCTCAAAACGGAGTCATTTTCACTGCAAATGGTAGCCAAATCAAGTTCGATGGTTATATGGCCGTTTACAACGATTCTGATAAGAACAAGATGCTTCCTGATATGGCTGAAGGTGATACGGTTAAGAAGGTTGTGACAACGCCTGAACAACACTTCACGCAACCACCTGCTCGCTATTCTGAAGCGACTCTGATTAAGACGCTGGAAGAAAATGGTGTTGGTCGTCCGTCAACTTATGCACCGACACTTGATGTTATTCAACGTCGTTACTACGTCAAATTGGTAGCTAAACGTTTTGAACCAACAGAGCTTGGTGAAATCGTTAATAGCTTAATCGTCGAATTCTTCCCTGACATCGTGGATGTTAAATTCACGGCCGAGATGGAAGGAAAACTCGATAAAGTTGAAATCGGTAAGGAACAATGGCAAAAGGTTATTGATGAATTCTTCAAACCATTCCAAAAAGAATTGGAAAAAGCTGAAGAAGGTATTGAAAAAATCCAAATCAAGGATGAGCCTGCCGGTTTTGATTGTGACCTCTGTGGTCACCCAATGGTCATCAAACTTGGTCGATACGGTAAGTTCTACGCATGTAGTAACTTCCCCGACTGTCACAATACTAAAGCCATTACCAAAGAAATTGGCGTTACTTGTCCAACCTGTGGTAAAGGTCAGGTCATCGAACGTAAGACAAAACGAAATCGTGTCTTTTATGGATGTGATCGCTATCCTGACTGTGAATTTACGTCGTGGGATATCCCTGTTGGACGTAACTGTCCTAAATCAGGCGATTATCTTGTCGAGAAGAAAGTCCGTGGTGGCGGCAAGCAAGTTATCTGTAGCAACGAAGAGTGTGACTACAAAGAATCTATTGTTAAATAAAGAAAGCTATCTCAAGTTAAAACTTGGGATAGTTTTTTTGTATTTTATCAGAAAAACTGAAACTTTCCTTAAATTTGTTTTTTATACTAAGCATGAAAAGAAAGGAGAGTAAGTGATTTTCTGATATTAGATAAATATAAGCTTATATTGAAAACACAACTATTCTAAAAGAGGTGTGCAAATGGAAATAACTGTTAAACAACTTTCAAAATCCTACAAAGATAAGACTATTTTAGACAACATCACAATTACAATTGAATCTGGAACAGTTTCTGGTCTATTAGGAGTAAATGGTGCTGGTAAGTCAACTCTGATGAAAATTCTTTTTGGCTTAGTCCAAAAAAGTAGTGGAGAAATTCGATTTGATGGATCATCCAAAAACAAACATTTATTAGGTGCATTAATCGAAACACCTGCAATTTATCACAATCTTTCGGCTTTTGATAATCTAAAAACAAAAGCGTTGTTATATGATATTCCTGATTCCAAAATTTATGAAACCTTAGAAATAATTGGTCTTTCAAATACTGGAAAGAAAAAAGCCGGTAAATTTTCATTAGGTATGAAGCAACGACTTGGGATTGGTATGGCTATTTTAACTAATCCCCAATTTTTAATTCTAGATGAGCCTACTAATGGACTTGATCCTGACGGTATAAATGAATTGCTAAACCTTATTCGTTCCTTGAAAGCAAAAGGAATGACAATTCTGGTTTCCAGTCATCAACTTATAGAAATTAGTAAGGTTGCTGATCATATTCTTATTCTCGACAAAGGTAAAATTCAATATGATGGTGAAAACAAAAATGTAGATAGTCTTGAGAGACTCTTCTTTAAAATTGTTCATGGGGGTTAGTGATATGCAAAAGATATTCTATTCGGAATTGCTTAAATTACAACATTTAGGAACGACTAAATTCTTAATCATCATACCATTTTTAACCGTTCTTATAGCCTTTTTAATGGGAGGGTTACAGATTTTTGTTCCTTTCTCGGTTTATTGGTGGGAAGCTATCTTTTTATATCTTGTAAATGGTGTTTTGTTTATAGTTGATAGACGTTTAGAAGACCAGGCTGGGCATTTTCAAAATGTTACAAATGTATATTTCACTTGGAAAATTATCTTGATGAAAATGGTGCTTATAGGAATGAGAACATTGATTGCTAGTTTATTCTTACTAGCTTTCCTCAGTCTCGTTGCATTTATTTACACAGATTTTATTCCAATAAATATTCCTAAAACAGCTATTTCCTTAATCTTAATTTGGTTGACAACTTTATGGAACATTCCTTTACTTTATCTGATGTCTAAATACATGAGTCAATTCATCCTATTAGCTCTTAATACATTGGTTTGTCTTTTAATAGCACCCTTTATTGCTCAGAGTCCACTCTGGTTTGTTTTCCCCTATACCTATCACTATAAAATAGCTCAATTTTTATTAAACCTTAAACCATCCGGGGATATTATTGTAAATACGAATCATACTAGCATTTTTCAGGTGTTACTTACGATGATGCTATCAATAGTAGTGACATTGCTTTTATCTTTTTCACTGCAAAGGAGACAATTAAATGCTAAGGAGTGAGTTACTTAAATTAAAGAATACTTTCGGTCTTTATCTTATTCTCAGTTTTGCTGTCTTAGAGATCATTACAATTCCAATGTATGTGAGCTTCGTTCCTAATGGTTTTTCTCTAACTAATTTAGCCATATTATCTTTTTTATGCTATCCGCTAATGACATCATTTTTGTCAATTTTAGGGATTGAACAAGAAAAATACGCTAATCATTATCAAGAAATATCGAGTTACCCTAAGCAAAGACGTTTATGGTTGGCTAAACTTTTGATAGTAGACCTAACCCTTAGCCTACCTTCTTTATTTAGTTGGCTTATCATAAACCTCCTTCTTATGAATAGTGTGAATGGATTTGTAGTAAGTCTATCAAGTTGGATGTTAATAGTCTTTCTTAATCATTTTCACTACTTTATACAAGTGAGTCTGAACAGTGTTAGTAATATTATTATCTCTATGGTTGAAATTATTTTTATTATTTTTGCTAGTAATAAAGTTTTCTTGTCTACTCATTGGCTTCCTATTGTTTTACCTATCAATAGCCTTATCCTTAATGATTGGAGCCAACTCAATTCCCTACCTTTATGGATTGTTGGGGTGACTTTGTTATTTATTTGTTTTTTGCCAATAAATTCAAAATCTTATTAATAGATTTATCTACTCTACGCCTTGTCAGTTATCTTCTATAGATGATATGATAAGGGTAACTTTGTACGAAAGGAAAGATTATGGCTCAGATACTTGTTGTTGATGATCAGGAAGATATTGTTCAATTGGTTGTAAAGGCTTTAGAGCTCCAAAATCATAAGGTGACGGGACTTACAAGTGTTTTAGATTTGGATAAGAACTCGTTGCCACAGTTTGACTTGATTTTACTGGATATCATGATGCCTGATGTTGACGGTCTCCAGTTTTGTCATGAGATTCGTGATCAGGTGGATTGTCCTATACTCTTTATTACAGCCAAAACGCAAGAGGCTGATATTGTTCAAGGCTTGACTTATGGTGCTGATGATTATATTTGCAAGCCATTTGGGGTTAAAGAACTTCAAGCGCGTGTGGCTGCACACTTGAGACGTGAACATCGTGAGCGCCACCATAAGCTATTAATTGGAAATATTCAGTTTGATTTGTCTGCTCAGGAGCTTTATGTTGAGAATCAGTTGTTAGATTTGACTAAGTCAGAATATGGTATTTGTCAGTTTCTGGCTGAAAATAAGGGCCAAGTCTTTTCCAAAGAACAAATCTACACGCATTTGTACGGCTATGAGGATAAAGGGAGTCCGACAGCAGTGGCCGAACATATCAAAAATATCCGTGCAAAGCTCAAAGATGTTGGGCAAAATCCTATTGAAACAGTCTGGGGGATTGGTTACAAGTGGCACTAATTAAAAAAAGAGAACACTCTCTAAGAACAATCTTGATATCTTATGTCGTCAGTCTTACAGTTCTATCAGCAATCAGTAGCCTGCTTATTTTGTCTTTGTTCAGCTTGTCTTATCGTTTTGGCGTTGTGTTTCCAGCAAATCAGGTAGAAAGTGATTTGTCTGTCGTCAGGAATGATATTGAAACTTCTAAGGTCTTTAATCCAAATGTTTTGCCTGATGGTACAAGCTATGTCTTCTTGACTAGAGATTTTAAACTTAAAAAGTCTAACATGCCAGTTAACTTGCAAGAAGAATCCTTGCTAGATTACCAATTCAAGAATGCTCATGGTGGCAAATATGGCTATTTTCAGTCATTTGAACGGTCAGATGGCATCGTCATTGTCAATTATCAACTATCACCTCGGTATCGTAATGAGTGGATGAACCAGCACTTTCCCAATGCTAACCTATTGATGATTGGCTCAATGATTGTGTCTATCCTACTCATATTTATTACTTTAACTTTTTACTATGCTAGTAAATTGAGTCGAGAGTTGAGACCAATATTGAAGGCAACAGAGAAAATAGCAGAGCAAGACTTGGATTTTCAAACGTCCAAATCTAAAATTACTGAGTTTAACCAGGTTTTAAATGGTTTGGATCATATGAGGGTAGCACTCCGTGACTCTTTGATGGAAAATTGGAAGGCAGAAAAGGATAAGCAAAATCAGATTTCAGCCTTAACTCATGACCTGAAGACACCATTGACAGTTGCTCGGGGCAATGCAGAACTCTTAGCTATGACGACCTTAGATGAAGAACAAACGGACTTGTTAGAACATTTTCAAAAAGGGATTGCACAGGTTGATTCCTATGTTCAAGAGTTGTCCGAACTCAACAAAACGAGTTTGAAGAAAACCTTGAAGCTTGAAGACATTTCGGTTAGGGAATTTGTTGAAGACATTTACGATCAAACCTTGTCACTAGCACAAACGAAACAAATTAATGTAGTATTTGACAAGAAAGAAATTGAGAAAGAAATCATAGGCCATTGGGATAGGCCCTTGTTGAATCGAGCTATTATGAATATCGTTTCGAATGCGGTGGAGCATACACCTAGTGGCAGTCAGTTAACCTTGTTCACCAAAATCGCATCTGATGAATTCAAGTTTATCTGCCTTGATTCTGGACCTGGATTTTCCCTTGAATCTCTTGAAAAGGCGACTCAGCTCTTTTATCAGGAAGATAAAAGTAGACAGAGTCGCAATCACAGCGGACTTGGTCTGACTATTGCCAATGATATAGTTCGGTTACACCATGGTAGCCTTTCTCTTTCAAATGACCATACAACGTGTGGTGCTAAAGTAACTATCATTTTACCTCTTTAAACTCAGATGACTCCTAGTCGCCAGACGAGGAGTTTTTTGCTATACTACTAAGAGTAAAAATGAAGAAAGATTTGTGGAGATAGGATTTAATCTTGTTTCCAAAGAGGTATTAGTGTCATGTCTCAATCAAAAGCAGATTATATTAACGTGATTGGAGCTGGTTTGGCCGGCTCCGAGGCGGCTTATCAGATTGCCAAACGTGGTATTCCGGTAAAACTTTATGAAATGCGTGGGGTCAAAGCAACACCGCAGCATAAGACAACAAATTTTGCAGAATTGGTTTGCTCTAACTCTTTCCGTGGAGATAGCTTGACCAACGCTGTAGGGCTTCTTAAAGAAGAAATGCGTCGTTTGGACTCTATCATTATGCGAAATGGAGAAGCTCACCGTGTGCCAGCAGGTGGTGCTATGGCGGTGGACCGTGAAGGCTATGCAGAAGCTGTTACAGCGGAAATTGAAAATCATCCATTAATTGAAGTTATCCGTGAAGAAATCACAGAAATTCCTGATGATGCCATTACAGTTATTGCTTCAGGACCATTGACTTCTGATGCTCTAGCTGAAAAAATTCATGAGCTTAACGGTGGAGATGGCTTCTATTTCTATGATGCCGCTGCACCAATCGTTGATAAATCGACTATCGATATGAACAAGGTTTACCTTAAGTCACGCTATGACAAGGGTGAAGCAGCTTATCTAAACTGTCCAATGACCAAGGAAGAGTTCATGGCATTCCACGAGGCCTTGACAACAGCTGAAGAAGCTCCTTTGAATTCTTTTGAAAAAGAAAAGTATTTCGAGGGCTGTATGCCTATCGAGGTTATGGCTAAACGTGGTATCAAGACAATGCTCTATGGTCCTATGAAACCAGTTGGTTTGGAGTATCCTGAGGATTATAAGGGTCCACGTGATGGTGACTTCAAGACACCTTATGCGGTTGTTCAGCTTCGTCAGGACAATGCGGCTGGTAGTCTCTATAATATTGTTGGTTTCCAAACCCACCTCAAATGGGGAGAGCAAAAGCGTGTCTTCCAAATGATTCCAGGTCTTGAAAACGCTGAATTTGTGCGATACGGGGTAATGCACCGCAACTCTTACATGGATTCGCCAAACTTGCTTAAACAGACCTTCCAATCAAAATCAAACCCTAACTTGTTCTTTGCGGGACAAATGACTGGTGTTGAAGGTTATGTTGAATCGGCTGCTTCAGGTTTGGTTGCCGGCATCAATGCTGCCCGTCTCTTTATGGGTGAAGATGAGGTTATCTTCCCTCACACAACAGCTATCGGGAGTCTGCCATATTATGTGACACATGCTGAAAGTAAACATTTCCAACCAATGAATGTTAACTTTGGTATTATCAAAGAGTTGGAAGGGCCACGTATTCGTGACAAGAAAGAGCGCTATGAAAAAATTGCTGAGCGAGCTCTTAAAGATTTACAACCTTTTATTCAAGCATAGACAACATTAAAATCCCTTACCGAATACGGCAAGGGATTTTAATGTTTAAAAGTATTCAATTAACCAAAGAATTTCTTAGCGATTTCTTGACCTTGTTTTATTTTAGTCCATTGTTGTGGTGTTGCCAACTCATTACCTGAGTCACATGAGGCGAAACCACATTGGTGAGAGAGGAAGAGACGTTCTTTTGGAAGGATTTGACTCGCTTTTTCAAGCAAATCGAGGACACGTTCTTCGTCATCAAGGTCAGTAGTTTTAGAAGACAAAAGTCCTAGTACAACTTCAGCTTTGCTGTCTTTGAGGGCTTCGAGAGCTTTGATATCACCAGCGGTGTCGCTATCCCACTCAAGGAAGAAACGATCATAGTGTTGCTCTGCCAAGAACTTCTTAGCAATGGCTTCGTAAGTTCCTTCGGCAGCAGAACGGCTTTCATAGTTACCACGACAGTTGTGTGTCCAAACCGTTAAACCAATTTCGTGAGCATAGTCTACAACCTCGTTATTGATAGCTACAAACTCATCAGCCAATTCTGCCAAATCAGAATTACCTTCCGCAAAGAAACTTGCAGGGTTTGATGGGTCAAAGAGTTCCCAGAGACAGTCGTCAAATTGAACGATTTTTCCACCGACAGCCTTGTATTCTTCCAAGAATTCTTTATAGGCATTAATGATACCTTTTCTGAGGTCTTCATTTGTTTCATAGACTTGTCCAGGACCAGCCAAACGGTCAAAGATAGCAAGTTCAGTGTAGGCATGAGCAGGACCCCAGATAGTTTGTTTGGTATCTTCATCACCAGCTTCAGCCTTAACCAATTTATAGATATCTAGGTAATGGTGGTTCTTACCTGAGAGCGGCTCAGTGATGCGAATACCGATATCTTTACGTGTTTCATATTGACCACCATCATGGTCTTTAAAAGTGTAGCCATGCTCAGCAATGTAGCGTTCAATTCCTTTAAATCCCCAGACAAAGTCTAAATGCCACATAGAACGTCCAAACTCACCATCAGTAAGGATGTCAATACCGTTAGCTTTTTGGTCAGCCACAATTTGCTTAATATCTGCAGTTTCAGTTTCTTGATAACCAGGAAAGGCATCATAGAAAGGATACTGGATGTCGTCACGATGCTCGATTTCGTCCTTATATTTACGGAGATCCGCAGGACGAAGAAGAGAACCGACTAATTGGAATTTAGATTTTGTCATTGTATTTACCTCGAAATGTCTATTTATGTCTATAGTACTTCTTATCTAGACTAATGAAAAATAGTTAATTTCTTTCTGAGGGCATAGTTTAAGACTATATAAGGTTTTACCCTGCAAAATGATACTTCCTATGGTAAAATGGAAAAAAACGATGAAGGTTGAGAACATGCAAAAAACATTCTTTATTATTAAACCAGATGCTGTTAAACGCCATCTAATTGGTCAAGTGATTGATCGTATTGAACGTCGTGGCTTCGTTATTGAGCGTATGGAGATGCTGATGCTTGACGAAGAACGTCTTAAAGAACATTATGCCCAATTGGTTGATAAACCATTTTTCCCTAGTATTGCAGAATTCATGATGAGTGGCTCGGCAGTTATTGGTATTATGTCTGGCCCTGGTGTTATCAAGTCATGGCGTGATATGATGGGAGCAACCAATCCGGGTGATGCTGCACCTGGAACGATTCGTGGAGACTTTGCAACAGCACCAGATGGGGATATGATTTCGAATATCGTTCATGGCTCTGATTCAGAAGAATCTGCGGCTCGAGAAATTCAGATTTGGTTTGGTGAGTAAGATGGATTTAGTACAGATTCAATCTGATTTAGCTAAGGGTGGACTGTTAATTGATGTCAGGAGTCCAGAAGAGTATGCAGAAGGTCATGTAAAGGGTGCTCGCTTAATACCTCACACCCAGTTTTTCTCTGCTGACATTCTAGCTGAAAAAGACGCTTCCATTTACCTCTATTGTAAAATGGGACCTCGTGCAGAATTTGCTGCATCAGTTCTTAAAGAGCGAGGCTATACTAAGGTGACTAACTTGGGTGGCTTGGACGATATGGAAGCACTAGGTTTTGAATTTGAAGAATAATAGGAATAAGGTCACCCAAGGGTGGTCTTATTTGTTTTCAGAAAAGTTTGATAATTACTTGACAACGTTTTCATAAAGGAGTAGAATTTTAATTGAGTTAAGACAAAGCCTATGAAAATGACTTTGCCAGAACTTGACTAACTTATCGTATTCCAATTGAGATAAGGCTTCTTATTAAGCTAGTGACTCTAATTGGTAGAGGAGGATTTCGTATGTCAAAAGTTGCTATTGTTACAGGTGCAGGTCAAGGTATTGGTTTTGCGATTGCAAAACGTTTGGTTGAAGATGGTTTTAAAGTCGGAGTATTGGACTACAACGCTGAAACTGCAGAAAAAGCGGTTGCTGAATTGTCAGCAGATAAAGCATTTGCAGTTGTAGCTGATGTATCTAAACAAGCTGAAGTAGCAGCTGCTTTCCAAAAAGTTGTTGATCACTTTGGCGATTTGAATGTTGTTGTTAATAATGCCGGTGTGGCTCCAACAACACCTCTTGATACAATTACTGAAGAACAGTTCCAACGTACATTTAACATCAATGTCGGTGGTGTTATTTGGGGTGCTCAAGCTGCACAAGCACAATTTAAAGCACTCGGTCATGGTGGTAAAATCATCAATGCAACATCTCAGGCTGGTGTCGTTGGTAACCCTAACTTGACTGTATATGGTGGTACTAAATTCGCAGTGCGTGGTATTACTCAAACTTTGGCGCGTGATTTGGCTGATTCAGGCATCACTGTCAATGCTTATGCACCAGGTATCGTTAAGACTCCAATGATGTTTGACATTGCCCACGAAGTTGGTAAAAATGCTGGTAAAGATGATGAATGGGGTATGCAAACTTTTGCTAAAGATATTACCCTCAAACGTTTGTCTGAACCTGAAGACGTAGCAGCAGCAGTTAGCTTCCTTGCTGGACCTGACTCAAACTACATCACAGGTCAAACTATCATCGTTGATGGTGGTATGCAATTCCATTAAGATTGAAAGGGAGAGCGAAAGGCTCTCTTTTTTGCTTGATAAAACATAATATTTCTGATAATATAATCGTAATTAATTATGATTTGAGAGGAGCCTTCCTATGTCAGACATTTTACACTATATTGTTGAGCATCCATTTTATTGCCTTATTCTATTAGGAGTTGTTGTACTAGCCTGTGGTTTAGGTCCATTTTCAAGTAGTTCAACAGAAAACAAGCGTTCAGCAATTATTAATAAGCACTACAACGATACTTTTAAGAAATAATAAGGACTAAATGCAGTCAGAAAGCAGATATTAGAGATAGGCAAAAGCCTGTCTTTTTTGTATAATAGAAGGTAACGATTAGTTTTTTTATAATCACAAGTAAGAACTAGGAAAGATAAAAATGCCAAATATTGAAGAATTAAAACAACGACAGGAGAAGATTCGTAACTTCTCTATTATTGCCCATATTGACCATGGGAAATCAACGCTTGCTGACCGTATCTTGGAAAAGACTGAAACAGTGTCAAGTCGTGAGATGCAGGCGCAACTCCTTGATAGCATGGACCTTGAGCGTGAACGTGGAATCACTATTAAACTAAATGCCATTGAGCTTAACTATACTGCTAAAGATGGCGAAACATACATTTTCCACCTTATCGACACACCGGGACACGTGGACTTTACTTATGAGGTGTCACGTTCTCTTGCTGCCTGTGAGGGTGCCATCTTGGTGGTGGATGCAGCTCAAGGAATTGAAGCACAAACACTTGCCAATGTTTACTTGGCACTAGATAATGACTTGGAAATCTTACCAGTTATCAATAAAATTGACCTTCCAGCTGCAGATCCTGAGCGTGTGCGTACAGAGGTTGAAGATGTTATCGGACTAGATGCTTCTGAGGCTGTGCTTGCGTCAGCTAAGGCTGGTATTGGTATTGAAGAGATTCTCGAACAAATCGTTGAGAAAGTTCCTGCACCTCAAGGTGATGTTGAAGCGCCTCTCCAAGCCCTTATCTTTGACTCTGTTTACGATGCTTACCGTGGGGTTATCCTCCAAGTGCGTGTGGTTAACGGAATGGTTAAACCAGGCGATAAGATTCAAATGATGTCTAATGGTAAGACCTTTGATGTTACTGAGGTTGGTATCTTCACACCTAAAGCTGTTGGTCGTGATTACCTTGCGACAGGAGATGTTGGTTATATCGCAGCCTCAATTAAGACTGTTGCGGATACCCGTGTCGGTGATACCGTGACACTTGCAGATAATCCAGCTGCAGAGCCACTCCATGGCTATAAGCAAATGAACCCAATGGTGTTTGCAGGTCTTTACCCAATTGAGTCAAATAAATATAACGATTTGCGTGAAGCCCTTGAAAAACTTCAGTTGAACGATGCCAGTCTTCAATTTGAGCCTGAAACGTCTCAAGCCCTTGGTTTTGGTTTCCGTTGTGGTTTCTTGGGTCTTCTTCACATGGATGTTATCCAAGAGCGCTTGGAACGTGAGTTTAACATCGACCTCATTATGACAGCACCATCGGTAGTTTACCATGTTAACACTACTGACGGAGAGATGCTTGAAGTGTCTAACCCATCTGAATTCCCAGATCCTACACGCATTGATGCTATCGAAGAACCTTATGTTAAAGCACAAATCATGGTTCCTCAAGAATATGTTGGTGCGGTTATGGAGTTGGCACAACGTAAACGTGGTGATTTTGAAACCATGGAATACATTGATGATAATCGTGTGAACGTTATCTATCAAATTCCACTTGCTGAAATCGTCTTTGATTTCTTTGATAAATTGAAATCATCTACACGTGGTTATGCAAGCTTTGACTATGAATTGTCAGAATACCGTCGTTCACAATTGGTGAAAATGGATATTCTCCTTAATGGTGACAAGGTCGATGCCCTTAGCTTCATCGTCCACAAGGAATTTGCCTATGAGCGTGGAAAACTTATCGTTGATAAGCTTAAGAAAATTATTCCACGTCAACAATTCGAGGTGCCTATCCAAGCGGCTATCGGTCAAAAAATCGTTGCCCGCACAGATATCAAAGCCCTTCGTAAAAACGTCTTGGCTAAGTGTTACGGTGGTGACGTTTCACGTAAACGTAAACTTCTCGAAAAACAAAAAGCTGGTAAGAAACGTATGAAAGCCATCGGTTCGGTTGAAGTCCCACAAGAAGCCTTCTTGTCAGTACTTTCAATGGACGAAGATGAGAAATAAGAGTAATAGTCAGAATGTGATGTTCTGGCTATTTTTGTAAAAAAGTTATGATAAAGAAGATTTTAAGATTTCCTTTCTCGAAGCGTGGAAGGATTTATACTGCGACTCTACTCACACTTTTCTTTTTAGGAAATGCTTATGTCAAACATAAATTTCACGAAAAAGCTGTAGAGGAATTACAGATTGCTTTAAAAGCGGATAAGGTAACTGACAATGAGATTTTTGGCAGCCGCCATCAGTATGTTGCCATTAGTCAGGAAGAACCTACTTACTATAATTCTGAAGATAACGTAGCGACTGAGTTGATTGGTAGAAATCATTTTGTTCGCTATTACGATACCATGAGTAGTCTGCATCAAGCTCATTTGGTAGTTTATGATATTAACAAAGATTTTAAAAAGAAAATTATTAATTTGACCCCATATTTGAAGAAAATAAAAGATTTTAAAGATATTAAGGAGTTGGTTGTGTCTTTAAGAGCGATTGATGGTTACGATTATGTTTTCTTGGAGAATTCTCAAAACGATAAGCAATTTGCTTACAATTTAGATACGAATCAATTTTTAACTAGAGACCTACCAGATTATTCTTACAGTAAGGATGAAATGCTTTATTTTGGTGATAAGAGTTCTGCTCGTAATCAGGTGAATGATAGCAACATGTGGGGATATTTAAAGAGAGAAGGAAACTTGGATGAGCTTTTAAGAATGTCTCCTGCTCAAACAAACAATCATTTATCAGCTCATCTAAATGTGATCCTAGAGATTGATAATGTAGATACTTCAAAACAAGAGAATCAAATTAATCTATTTAATGAAAATTCTGAAGTTAAGCCTATTTACGAAGAGGCTGTTAATCAGACAACAACAAACAGTAATACCTTAAAGAAATTTAAAGTATTGACCCGTCAAGGTAAGGAGGGAGATTTTCCGGTCGGTCCAACTGAGCCAGTGAAAAGCAGCCTACCTAATAAACCAAGCCAGCCAAAGAAAGTTCCAGAATTTAATGTTTTTCCTGATTCTATTTTTCCTATTAAACCTTTAAGTTTTAGTGACATTCTTAATAAGAAGGCAGAACAAGACTATCAGAAAGATTATCGAGCTTACGAAAAAGCACGTCAAAAAGCCCAAAAAGATTATGATAGGAAATATGATGCCTATAAAAAGAAATTGGCTCAATATGAGTCCTATAGAGATAGAGAGTACGACAAACAATCACAAATCTATTTTTCCCCTGAAGAGCAGACCAATGATATTTTACATTGGTTGGGAACAAATGGAGAGCAAGCAATTGTAATTTCTGTAGAGGACGGTGCTGGTATTAGGAAGGAAATTCATTCGTTTGCTGATATTAAGGAGTGGGTAGATAAACATGATTATGATTCCAGTATTAAGTCAGACTTTAGAGACTACAAAGGGGGCGACTAAGTATTCTTGAATGTCTATGTGGCTTCTACAAACCCATCACAAGCATTTTTCTCAGCTTTAGGCTATAATAGACAAAAAGGAATCTTGGGAGGGCCACTATGGATATCATGAGTTTTATCCCCAGTCAGCGACAGGCTATTCTGGAGCGTTTTCAGCAAGTGGAGGCCTTGGGGTTAGGCGCAGTTCGTATTGAGTTGAAGGTTGCGAATCCTGTTGGCATCATCTATGAATGCTACATTTTGGCAGGGGAGAATTATTTTTCTGATCAAGCAGTGATTTCCTTCCGCATTCTCTATGAAAAGGACTTGGAACGCATTTCTTTGGATGTCGTAGATATCCCTGATCGCTCAAGCTTGTCTAATTATCTCCAGTTAATAGAGATTTTTGAAGGCTTGCAAAATTATCTTAATCGAGAGTTTGCTAAGGTAAAAAATTCATGAACATCTGATAGTAATCGGGTGTTTCTTTTTGCGATGGAAGTTCAAAATTTCACAATCTTTTTTTCACAAGATTGTCTGAAAACTGTGCTATAATGATAACAGAATTGTGAAGTGATAAAAGTTTGTGAAAAAACGAGCAGACTTTGACACTTTGTGACTTATACTTGAAAGGAAAATTGGCTCTATCATTTTAGGGCCAGAAGGACTGTGTTCATGTCAGAAGAAAAGCAATTGTATGGTGCGGATTTAGTGGTTGATAGTTTGATCAACCATGATGTTGATTATGTCTTTGGGATTCCAGGTGCAAAAATCGATAGGGTTTTTGATACCTTGGAAGATAAGGGACCTGAATTGATTGTTGCCCGTCATGAGCAAAATGCTGCTTTTATGGCTCAAGGTGTTGGACGTATCACAGGGAAACCCGGTGTAGTATTGGTAACATCTGGTCCAGGTGTCTCAAATTTGGCTACTGGTTTGGTAACAGCGACAGATGAAGGAGATCCTGTTCTTGCTATTGGTGGTCAGGTTAAGCGTGCAGATCTTTTGAAACGTGCCCATCAATCAATGAATAACGTTGCTATGCTTGAACCGATTACCAAGTATGCTGCTGAAGTACATGATGCTAATACCCTTTCTGAAACGGTTGCTAATGCCTATCGCCATGCTAAGTCAGGGAAACCGGGTGCAAGCTTTATTTCAATTCCTCAAGACGTGACTGATGCTCTGGTCAGTGTTAAGGCTATCAAGCCTATGACGGATCCAAAACTTGGTTCAGCATCTGTTTCTGATATTAACTATCTCGCACAGGCGATAAAAAATGCCGTATTGCCAGTCTTACTTTTAGGGAACGGCGCTTCATCAGAAGCTGTAACTTACTCTATTCGCCAGATTTTGAAACATGTTAAATTACCAGTTGTTGAAACTTTCCAAGGTGCTGGTATCGTGTCACGTGACCTTGAAGAGGATACTTTCTTTGGTCGTGTAGGTCTTTTCCGTAACCAACCGGGGGACATGTTGCTTAAGAAGTCGGACTTGATTATTGCCATTGGTTATGACCCAATTGAGTATGAAGCACGTAACTGGAATGCTGAAATTTCAGCACGTATTATCGTAATTGATGTTGAACCTGCTGAGGTGGATACTTACTTCCAGCCAGAACGTGAATTGATTGGTAATGTAGAAGCAACCTTAGATTTGCTCTTGCCAGCTATTCAAGGCTACAAATTACCTGAAGGATCAGTTGAATATCTAAAAGGGTTAAAAAATACAGTCGTCGAAGATGTTAAATTTGACCGTCAGCCTGAAGAAGGTACCGTACACCCACTCGATTTAATTGAAGTTTTACAAGAACAAACGGATGATGATATGACAGTTACCGTTGACGTTGGTAGTCACTATATCTGGATGGCTCGCTATTTCAAATCTTATGAACCACGTCATTTGCTTTTCTCAAATGGGATGCAAACTTTGGGGGTTGCTCTTCCGTGGGCCATCTCTGCAGCTTTGGTTCGTCCTAAGACAAAAGTCATTTCTGTTTCTGGCGACGGTGGTTTCCTTTTCTCAGCACAAGAATTGGAGACAGCAGTTCGATTGAAATTGCCAATTGTCCATATTATCTGGAATGATGGGCATTATAATATGGTGGAATTCCAGGAAGAAATGAAGTACGGTCGTTCATCTGGGGTTGACTTTGGTCCTGTAGATTTTGTAAAATATGCTGAGAGCTTTGGAGCGAAAGGTTATCGTGCAACAAGTAAAGAGGAGTTTTCTAGCTTGCTCCAAGAAGCCTTGGCTCAAGCTGTAGATGGACCAGTCCTTATTGATGTTCCAATCGACTATAAAGATAATATTAAACTCGGCGAAACTATTTTGCCAGATGAATTTTACTAAAAAGAGGGTGTAGACATGTCTGAAGCCATAAAATTATTTCAATATAATACTTTGGGAGCCTTGATGGCTGGGCTTTATGGAGGTACTTTAACAGTTGGAGAATTGTTGGAGCATGGAGACTTGGGTCTTGGAACATTAGATTCTATTGATGGGGAGTTGATTGTTCTTGATGGTAAAGCCTATCAAGCTAAAGGCTCTGAAGGTAAAGTCGAAGTGGTAGAAGTTTCTCCAGATGAAAAAGTTCCCTATGCAGCAGTCGTACCTCACCAAGCTGAAGTTATCTTCCGTCAACGTTATGAAATGACTGATAAAGAACTTGAGGATCGTATTGAATCTTACTATGATGGGGTTAATCTCTTCCGTTCTATCAAAATTAAGGGTCATTTTAAACACATGCACGTGCGCATGATTCCTAAATCAAATGCGGATATTAAGTTTGCTGATGTTGCCACTCGCCAACCTGAGTACGAGGTAGATGATATTTCAGGTACCATCGTTGGTATTTGGACGCCAGAAATGTTTCACGGTGTGAGTGTTGCTGGTTATCACCTTCATTTTATTTCAGACGACTTGACATTCGGTGGTCACGTTATGGACTTTGTTATTGAAAATGGTATTATCGAAGTTGGTCCAGTTGACCAACTCGACCAACGTTTCCCAGTTCAAGACCGTCAGTATCTCTTTGCTAAATTCAATGTCGATGAGATGCGTGAAGATATTACCAAGGCTGAATAAAATATTTTAAAGCTATCAATCGATTATAGTTAGAACTTTCCTTGATGATTAGGAAAGTTTTTTTGTTTTTATAATTATTTCGATATCGAAATAATTGACAGATGTAACGAACAGTGATACAATGACTGTGATATTTCGATATAGAAATAAAAAGGAGACAAAATGGACAAGATGCAAGGGGGATACCAAGCTTTACAGATACGCTTGTTGAATGGGCGTATCTTTCAAAAACTCTTGAGCAAGGAACCAGATGCTCAATACAGAAGTGAACAGGGGAAAATTTTAACAGTCTTATGGCAAAAAGAGCAAGGAAGGGCAACTGCAACTGATATTGCTCTAACAACGGGACTAGCTAATAACACATTGACTAGCATGATAAAGAAGTTGGTCGAGCAAGGCTTGGTTAAGATTGAACAGAGTGACCAGGACAAGCGCAAGAAGTTTGTAGTCTTGACGGATTTAGGTTGGACGCAAAAAGAAATTGGAGATCGCGTCAGTCAGGAACTGGGAGAGATATTCTACCAAGGCTTTTCGGATAACGAAATCCAAGAATTTGAGGAGTATCAAGAGCGTATAATCTCAAATCTAAAAGCTAAAGAGAAAGAACTTTAAAAAAATAGGGAGTACCTTATGAAAGCAGTTGTTGTGAGCAGTCCAGGTGGACCAGAGGTATTAGAAGTTGTCGAACGACAAAAACCAATTTTGAAGGCCGGTTGGACCTTGGTGAAAATTCAAGGATTTGGTATCAATCACAGTGAAATTTTTACCCGTCAGGGTTTATCGCCGTCAGTTCAATTTCCTCGTGTGTTAGGAATTGAGTGTGTCGGTCTTGTGGAACAAACGACACGACCGGATTTGAAGATTGGACAGCAAATCATTTCCATTATGGGGGAGATGGGGCGAGTTTTTGATGGAGGTTATGCAGAGTATACACTTCTCCCAAATGAGCAAATTTATCCAATCAAGACAGAACTTGATTTGGAAAGCTTGATTGCCCTTCCTGAGACCTATTACACAGCTTTTGGCTCTTTTCTTAATCTCAAGATTGAGGAGAAAGATTGCGTGTTAGTTCGCGGAGCAACCAGTGGTGTAGGAATTGCTTTTGCTAAACTGCTTAAAGGAAAATTTCCTGAGATTCACTTGGTAGGAACTAGCCGAAATTTAGCCAAGGAAGACCAATTGAAGGTGGTTGGATTTGATCAGGTGATTTTGGAGAAGGATGGCGTTTTGCAAAGTGAGGAGTCTTTCACAAAAATTCTAGATCTAGTGGGACCTCGCCATATCAAAGATAGTATCCATCACTTAAGTGAAGGAGGAATTATCTGCTCTTGTGGTCAATTAGGTGGTCAGTGGACCTTGGCTGATTTTGATCCAATTGTTGAATTGGCGAAGAATGTTTATTTAACGACCTTTTATTCGGGGAATGTTTCAAATGAAATGCTCCAAGAGTTGATTGATTTTGTGGAATTGTATCAAGTGGATGTCCGGCCTGAGAAGGTTTATAAGCTAGAAGAGATACAAGAAGCGCACACCTATCTTGAAAGTAGCCAGTCCTTCGGGAAAGTAATTGTGAAAATTGAGGAATAATATGATTGAATATAAAAATGTAGTCCTGCGCTACACGGATACAGACATTTTAAAAGATGTCAATCTCCGCATTGAAAATGGAGAATTCATGGTGCTAGTGGGTCCTTCAGGGTCTGGAAAGACCACTATGCTCAAGATGATCAATCGTCTTTTGGAGCCGACAGATGGCAATATTTATATGGACGGAAAACGCATCAAGGACTATGATGAACGAGGGTTACGTCTTTCTACTGGTTATGTTTTGCAGGCCATTGCCCTCTTTCCAAATCTAACTGTCGCTGAGAATATTGCTTTAATTCCAGAGATGAAAGGGTGGACTAAAAGACAAATAGCCACTAAAACTGAAGAACTCTTGGACAAGATTGGTCTGCCTGCTGCAGAGTATGCAAATCGTAAGCCAAGTGAGTTATCTGGTGGGGAGCAACAACGGATTGGGATTGTGCGGGCCATCATTGCAGAGCCAAAGATTCTATTGATGGACGAGCCCTTTTCAGCCTTGGATGCTATTTCTCGCAAACAGCTACAGGCTCTCACCAAAGACTTGCACAAAGAATTTTGTATGACGACTATTTTCGTGACCCATGACACAGACGAAGCCTTAAAATTAGGGGACAGGATTGCAGTGTTGCAAGAAGGAGAGATTGTGCAGGTAGCGGATTCTGATACCATTCTAGCCCAACCAGCCAACGACTTTGTGGCAGATTTGTTTGGAGGTGCTCACCATGTCTAAACTACTTGCAACCTTTCAAGAGCGTTTTGGAGACTGGCTCACAGCCCTTTGCCAACACTTGCAACTGTCGTTACTGACCTTGCTCCTTGCGATTTTTCTGGCGGTCCCTCTGGCTATTTATTTAAGTACACGCAAGAGAGCCAGCAACTGGGTTTTACAGGTAGCTGGGATCTTCCAGACCATTCCTTCCATGGCCCTTTTGGGGCTCTTCATTCCCATCATGGGGATTGGGACACTTCCGGCCTTGACAGCTCTCGTCATCTATGCCATTTTCCCCATCCTTCAAAATACCATCACCGGTTTACAAGGGATTGACCCAAGCCTTGAAGAAGCGGGAATCGCCTTTGGGATGACCAAGTGGGAGCGACTCAAGAAGTTCGAGATTCCCTTGGCCATGCCCGTTATCATGTCTGGGATTCGGACAGCAGCTGTGATGATTATCGGGACGGCTACCCTAGCTGCCTTGATTGGAGCAGGGGGACTCGGTTCCTTTATCCTTCTAGGGATTGACCGCAATAATGCCAGTCTGATTTTGATTGGTGCCCTGTCTTCTGCCTTCTTAGCCATCGCCTTTAACCTTCTTCTCAAATGGATGGAAAAGGCCAAATTGCGGACCATCTTTGCGGCTTTTGCGGTAATGCTTATTGGATTAGGAGTATCTTATACGCCAAGTCTTCTTCCCAAACCGGAAAAAGAAAATCTGGTCATCGCTGGGAAGTTGGGTCCTGAACCGGAAATTCTAGCCAATATGTACAAGATTTTGATCGAAGAAAACACGGACATGACAGTGACTGTTAAACCAAATTTTGGTAAGACTACCTTCCTCTATGAAGCACTGAAAAAAGGGGATATTGCTATCTATCCAGAGTTTACAGGGACCGTGACCGAAAGTCTCCTCAAGCCGGCGCCGCAAGTCGACCATGATCCAGAAGCAGTCTACAAAGCAGCTCGAGATGGAATCAAGAAACAAGACAACCTAGCCTTGCTCAAACCCATGGCTTATCAGAATACCTATGCTGTCGCTGTGCCTAAGAAAATTGCCCAAGAGTATGGCCTCAAGACCATTTCAGATTTGAAAAAGGTGGAAGGACAACTCAAGGCGGGATTTACGCTAGAGTTTAATGATCGAGAGGATGGGAACAAGGGCTTGCAGAAAGTCTATGGTCTTAATCTACAAGTCTCCACCATGGAGCCAGCCCTTCGCTACCAGGCGATCCAGTCTGGTGAAATCCAGATAACAGATGCCTACTCAACGGATGCCGAGCTTGCTCGCTATGACCTTGTGGCCCTAGAGGATGACAAACAACTCTTCCCGCCATATCAAGGGGCTCCCCTCATGAAAGAAGCTCTTCTTAAGAAACATCCAGAATTGGAAGGCATTCTAAACAAGTTAGCTGGTAAAATCACAGCAGAGCAAATGAGCCAGATGAACTACCAAGTCGGAGTAGAAGGTAAACCGGCTGCCCAAGTCGCACATGATTTCTTGGTAAAAGAAGGTGTTATTAAGAACTAATGAAAAATTTGCACAAAAAGTAACTTTTTCAATTAACTTTTTTAGTTACTATTTGTCTGTTTTCTATCCTATTTTCAGATATAATAAAGATAACAAATTAAGGAGCCCTTCATGTCAATGAGTCAATATACCATCCAACAATTTATCGTCGATGCTTTTACAGATTCTGTTTTCAAAGGGAACCCGGCGGCTGTTTGTCTTCTAGATAAATGGTTGTCAGATGATACTTTACAGAATATTGCTAAAGAAAATAATCTTTCAGAGACAGCTTTTACGGTTAAAAATGGTGACCACTATGAATTACGTTGGTTTACTCCCGGTGGGGAAATCGATTTGTGTGGTCATGCTACCTTGGCAACAGCCTTTGTTCTCTTTCGATTTATTGAAAAGGATGTTGAAAGTTTAACTTTTGCAACACAGAGTGGGGAACTTTTAGTTACCAAAAAAAGATGAGTACTATGAGCTGAATTTTCCAGCATACTCCATGCAACAGGTTGCAGTCACAAGTGAGATGGAAGAAGCAATCGGTGTCCATCCGCTTGAAGCATGGCTTGGAAGAGATCTAGTCTGTGTCTTACCTCATGAAAATGATGTCATTAATGCAAGTCCAGATTTTGATAAAGTAAAAGCTTTAGATGGGCTCCTCCTGAATATCACTGCCAAAGGAAGCAAGTATGATACTGTGACACGAAGTTTCGCTCCAAAATTATCAGTCAAGGAAGATCCAGTCTGTGGCTCAGGACACTGTCATGTCATTCCTTTGTGGGCTAATAAGTTGGCACAAGAAGATTTTAGGGCCTACCAAGCTTCTGAGAGTAGTGGACTTCTCATTTGTCGTTTGGAGGGCAATCGGATTTATCTTGCAGGAAAGGCTGCCCTCTATAGTCGTGGAGAAATTTATGTCATGGACTAAATTTCTGTCGATTACGAAAACGTAGAAGTATTAGTGACAGTAATGAAAACAAAATCCCAGTCGAAAGATGTCTAGCTCAGCTAGGCATTTTAAATTTCACAACATTTTTTAAAGAATTTTCAGAAAAGACTTGACAATTTTGAAAATAAGCGTATTATAAGACTATGAACTTTTAAAAATAGTAATTTTACTATATTAACTCATGTCGACTACGGATGGTATGGTAAAGTGACTATATGGTTCTAATAACTATTCTATAGAGCGTTGCGTCCGAAAGTCATTCCTGACACGGCTCTTTAAAAACAAAAGGAGAAGATTATGAAAACAGAACCGATTCATCGTACCAGTATGTGGAAATTTAAGTTAAGTGCTGCCACCATGACTTTGATTCCCGCTGCCGTGGGGATTAACTATGTTGCCAAAGCCTTGGCGGAGGGGTTAAAGTTACCCGTTTGGCTGGGGTCTTTGGGAACCTTTCTTGCCAGCATGTTGGCTGGGCCGGTTGCCGGTGCCATCAGTGGTTTCATCAACAACGTGATCTATGGGCTTACCTTATCGCCAATTTCAACCGTGTATGCGATTACCAGCATCGGAATTGGGATTGCTGTCGGAGTTTTGCACGCCAATGGGTGGTTCTCGTCAGCGCGACGAGTATTTGTTTCTGCTATTATTATTGCCTTCGTTTCAGCTGTCATTTCAACGCCACTCAACGTCATCTTTTGGGGTGGTCAGACCGGTATCGCTTGGGGTGACTCATTGTTTGCGGTAATGGTCGCCAATCATGCACCAGTGTGGCTGGCCTCATTTACCGATGAGTTTGTCTTGGATATTTTGGATAAAGTCTGCGTGGCCTACCTGGCATTCTTCATCTATCGTCAGCTGCCGAAGCGGATGGTGCACTTCTTTAGTGGTGATAAATGATGACTGATCAAACATTGATTTCTGGAGCGCCACGGGTCAAGCTCAAGTGGTACCAGGTGATCGATCCGATTACTAAGCTCTTGTTCATCTTGGACATGACGTTGTTGAGCTTTACCAGTATGAATTTATTGCTTCAGGCCGGATTAATTCTTGTCGCAACACTGCTATTGTTATTTTCCAAATTGAGTTCTACCATCTTTAAGGCGCTAGGATTCAGCCTGTTTCTGATTTGCACCATGCTGATCATCCAAGGGTTATTTTACAGTCGGAATCAAACTGTGCTGTTTTCTGTGCTTGGGGTGTCGTTCTACAAAGAAGGCCTGATTTACGCCACCACTCTGGGTTGTCGAGTATTGGTGATTATTTTGACCAGTGGCTTTTTTATGGTGACCACGAGTATTTCAGAAAACGCGGCCTATTTGGAAATGTCCGGATTGTCTTATAAAACCGTCTACGTTCTGATGTCGGTGTGTTATATTTTACCGGAAATGATGCGAAATATGCGGAAAATCCAGCAGGCTCAAAAAGTTCGCGGAACCAATCCGCAAAAAACGTTGATTCAGAAATTAAAGTCAGTCCTGCCGGTTCTAATTCCATTGGTGATTAAGACCTTGGATCAATCGATGACGCGGTCGATTTCTCTCCAACTGAGAGGTTTTGATAATCTCAACCGGACTGTCAGAACCTCCCAGCGCGTGTATCGCCTGTCGCGGACGCTGCACATTGGTCTGACTGGATTGGCAATTTTATTGATTGGGTGGAAGATATGGACGAAGATAAACGGATTGTAATTGAAAATTTGACTACCCGTTATCCGGGTACTGAGCAACCACAACTGCGTCAGATTAACGCGGAGGTTCATACCGGCCAGGTGGTTGGGATTATCGGGAATAGCCACTCCGGCAAATCGACTTTGTGCCGTGTGCTGGCAGGGGTCATTCCCAAAATTATGTCTGCTGAGATTGAGGGCGACTGGCACATGTTTGGCCAGCGAGTGTCCGACAATTGGCCCGTTTATAATGCCATGAATGGAGTTGTACTGCAAAATCCAGCTGGCCAACTAAGCGGGTTGGCAGACACGGTTGCCGATGAAATCGCCTTTGACTTGATTAATCAGGGAATGGCTGAAGGACTGATTCAAAAACGGGTTGAAGAAGTTGCCACGCAAATGGGGCTGATTGAACAGCTGAATTTGCGTCCCGAGAGCCTTTCCGGTGGTCAGAGCCAGCGGTTGGCAATTGCCACGGCGATTGCGGCTAACCCGGCTGTTTTGATTATGGATGATCCGACCAGTCAGATGGATCCCCTTGGCCGCCGACAATTTTTCCAATGGCTGGCCCAAGTCAAAGAGACGACTGTCTTCATTGTCACCAGTGAAATTGACGATTTGTGCGAAGTCGCCGACGTTGTGTGGGTGCTGCACGAGGGTCAAATGGTAGCCCAGGGTAGGCCGGGTGAGGTGTTTAATCATTTGGCAGCTGACTGGCAGATTCAAGCCCCGACAATCCAGCAACTTGCTCAAAAAATGGATTGGCACTTGGCTGATGGCCGGTATCCGGTGAATGACGCTGATCTGAAGGAGGTTCGTTATGCCCACAATTGAACTGAACCACTTGACGTTCACTTATCCGGAACGGTCCTTTAGCTTGGATGTTGAAGACAAACACTTCGCCGATCCGATGGTGGCGATTGTCGGCCAAAATGGTGCCGGCAAATCAACGCTCTTCAAATTGTTGACGGGCTTGCTGACACCACAAACCGGTGTGATTAAGATCGATGGAGAAAATTTTAATGATCTTAAACCAGTCGAAAAGTTACTGAAGGTTGGGATTACTTTTCAGAATCCTGACGATCAGCTTTTCAACCCGACCGTTCAACGAGAGGTGGAGTGGAGTGTCGCGCAGGTCATGGATGATCACGACACGATTACGAGGCGGGCTTTAGCTGCTCTAAAAAGAGTTGGCTTGGATGATAAAACAGCTGAAAGTCCATATGACCTGTCATTGTCGGAACGCAAGCTGTTGAGCGTTGCCACAGTTTTGGCAGTGGATCCGGCGATTTATTTATTTGATGAGCCGATGATGTCGCTTGATTGGGAAAGCCGGCGCAAGTTGACCGCAATTTTCCATCAGTTGGCTGATTCGGGCCACCAAGTTGTGACCATCACCCATGACATGGATTGGGTCGCCGCCGAGTTTGAGTCGGTGTATGTTATGGAACACGGGAAGTTTGGCTTCGCCGGCAGTCCACGGGAATTGTTCAGCGATCACGAACTTGTCCAGCGAGTGGGATTACTACCACCGCGGATTATGGACATAGCGGAGTCGCTGGGTGATTCACAGACATATTTATCGGTTGATGATTATTGCCAGAAAAATCGAGATGTATAGAAAAAGTCACCTCTGCGGGTTTTCCAGGTTGAAGGATTAACTTCAGCTTCTGGCAAGAACTCACATGGGTGACTTTTGTGTTTAATAACGTTTCATGATCATCGGGTGCTTCCTCAGATCACTCGGTTTGATTTTACTTTGTTTCATGGTCATAATCATATACCATTTCTTCGGTTCTTTTTATATATTCCTCGAATGGTCTCCATCCCCTTAATCGTGGATGAGGCAGTCCGGAGACTTCGATAAAATTTATTCCGTCGCTTAATTGGCCTATGATCTTGTTCTATTAAATTGTTCAGATACTTCACAGTTCGATGTTCTGTTTTGGTGTATAATCCGTTTCTCTGTAATTTTCTAAATGCAGATCCTATAGGGGGTGCTTTATCTGTTACGATGACTCTAGGTTGTCCAAATTGTTTATGGAGTCGCTTTAAGAAAGCATACGCCGCCTGAGTATCTCGTTTCTTTCGTAACCAGATATCCAATGTTAAACCGTCCGCATCAATCGCTCGATAGAGATAATGCCAACGCCCCTTAATTTTGATATAGGTTTCATCCATTTTCCACGAATAGAAGGACTGTTTATTTTTCTTTTTCCAGAGATGATAGAGGATTTTACTGTATTCTTGAACCCACCGATAAATCGTAGTGTGACAAACATTTATTCCACGGTCATAAAGCAATTCCTGAAGTTCACGATAGCTCAGATTGTAACGTAGGTAGTAACCAACAGCGACAATGATGACGTCTTGTTGGAATTGTTTGCCTTTAAAATGATTCATCTCTCAAGCCTTACTAACCTTTTTTCTGCTCTTTGAGAAGCTGAAGGTCGTGCCAGTAACTATCCCTTTGGTCTGATCAATTCCGTCATTTATCTTTTTCTTGCCCTTCAAAAAGGCTTCTACGGTGAGGTTTTGACAACACTCTATTTCACCATCATGCAGCCGATTGGTCTCTTGGTTTGGATTTATCAAGCCCAATTCAAAAAAGAACAGCAGGAATTTGTTGCTCGTAAATTGGATACGGTTGGATGGACCAAGTACCTATCATTTAGTATACTTTGGTGGTTAACCTTTGGTTTCATTTACCTTATCAACAGTCTCGTTGGTTGGTACCAATGGAGTAAGGCAGCTAAGAAAGCTTAGTACTTATGTTTATCAATTAATAAGAGGATCCAGTAGGGTCCTCTTTTTGAGTTTATTTCTCTTATGTAGAAGCTAGTGACAATGATTATCACATTTAGAATAAAGATAGTAATGTACGTTTACCTAAATCCTTAAAAAGACCTAGATTGGTACTCTAGGCATTTTTGTATTGTATTATAGAAGTGAGAATCACATATTATTGGAATAGAAATAGCCAAACATATAGCAAAAAAGTAATAATCAAGTCAATGACAAAACGAATTTGGTGGTGTGATTTATTGAATTTTTTGTTATTTTGACCATTTAGGAGAGCGCCCCCGCAAATTGTCGAGCTAGCAAATAGCCATATATAAAATGCCAAGGTACGATTAACTATAACAAGAAGAAGGGATGAGATACAAGCAATTGCACCTATTATTATAAATCCAGTTCCTAAGCTTTTTTTGCCTTTTAGAATAGCTGATACAGCTGCAGCAAGATGAAGCAGGACAAAAGCAAGAGCTAAGAAGACAGTGATGATGCTAAAGATGAGATAAAGTGACATAGACGTTTCCTTTCTTAAATATGATTGCCTGAATGCTATTTTTTATGACTGATCTTATTAAGAATCATAAATGATACTACAAGATTTAAAATGATAACCAATAAAGTAAAAAGAGAGTAACCATAAAGTTTAATTGGAAATTCATTTTTGAGATTGCATAGAGTAAACCCACTCGTTAGAATTCCCGTTAACAAGCCAGGAACATATTTTTGTATTACAATTGTCTGAACTAGATGCCCTAATACATGGTAGATATAAGCAATCACAATGGTTGCGTAAATGGTATAGTTGCTAAACTGGTAGCTAAGAAAAAGCGATAGAAGCAGGAACAGAAATTGCTCCAAGACAATGGCATTGAAAGCAAAAGGAGTGTAATAAGATAGGATTCGATTGTTTGGATACTGGATTGATATTTTTTTGATAAAGGATGGCATCCAAACGATTTCTTCCAGTTCGTGAAGCATGAAGAGTGATGGAAATAGAAAGTAAAATTGCACGCTGGTCATTGAAAATACTCCCTTCTAGTTCGACCCCACTTTTAAAATCTCCAAATAAAACTGAATCACTTCTTGTTCGGTGTAGGACTTGCCTTTTTTCAACCACCAGCTGAGGGTTTCGATGAAATGGCTGACGACCAAGTGTTTGAGGTAAGAGTGAGGGAGAGTTGGATGGGCTTTGATGAGTTCGTCGGCTACCATTGGGTAGACATCATGTTCCAGCTCTTTTCGCAGTTGCCGGATAAAATAATCGTTTTTAGAGAGCAAGAGACTGGTCACATGGTCTTGATTTTTCTTGAAATGCTGAAAGATATGGGCCAGGTAGTCTTGTGGGGAGAGGTGTTCAGCACGCTCAAAGAGATGGTGAAAGAGCTTTTGACAGAGTTCATCTAGCAAGAGTTCCTTACTCTCGTAATGGCTGTAAAAGGTCGAGCGTCCTACATCAGCAAGATCAATGATTTCCTGAACCGTGATGGCTTCGTAGTCTTTTTGGTTGAGTAAGTGTAAGAAAGCATGATAGATGGCTTTTCGAGTTTTGGTGATGCGACGATCCTGTGCTGTCATATGGACACTTCGAACAAACTGTTCAGTAACGTACACCCTAAACGGTTTGCCCCTATCCTTTCTGTTGTGAATGTTAGATAATGATAATGAACATGATGTTCATGAATCTATTATAACAAAGGAAATAGGATTATGAAGACAAAACATGCGGTCTGGATCGCTTTTTTCTTGAATTTGAGTTATGCCATTGTTGAGTTTATTGCAGGAGGGATTTTTGGATCCAGTGCGGTCCTTGCGGATTCGGTCCATGACTTGGGGGATGCGATCGCTATTGGGATCTCCGCCTTTTTGGAGAGTATTTCCAATCGTGAAGAAGACAGCCGCTATACCTTGGGCTACAAGCGCTTTAGCCTTTTAGGGGCCATGGTAACGGCAGTGATTCTCATGACAGGGTCCGTTCTGGTTATTTTGGAAAATATAACGAAAATCTTTCACCCACAACCTGTCAACGATGAGGGCATCCTCTGGCTAGGAATCATAGCCGTCAGTATCAATGTGCTAGCGAGTCTCGTCATTCGCAAAGGACAAACCAAGAACGAATCCATTCTCAGCCTGCACTTTCTGGAAGACACCTTGGGTTGGTTGGCCGTCATCTTAATGGCCATTGTCCTCAGATATACTGACTGGTATATCCTCGATCCGCTCCTGTCCCTTGCCATTTCTCTCTTTATTCTATCAAAAGCCATTCCACGTTTTTGGAGCACGCTCAGGATTTTCCTCGATGCAGTTCCAGAAGGGGTAGATATCAAGCAAGTTAAGAATGATTTAGAGCAGTTGGATAATGTCGCTAGTATCAATCAGCTTAATCTTTGGACCATGGATGGCTTGGAGAAAAATGCTATTGTCCATGTTTGTCTGGACCATGTCAAACATATGGAGGTCTGTAAAGAGTCTATCCGAGGCTTGCTCAAAGAGAGTGGCTTTCAAAATGTCACCATCGAAGTTGATGAAGACTTGGCAACCCACCGAGCTCACAAGCGAAATATCGAAGAGCTGGAAGCAGAAAGTGAGCAGCAACACCATCATTAAGGTTTGTTTTTAAACTCTTAGAGTCTACCTTTAAGAGTTATTTTGATACCAAGTTCCCTAAAGTAAACCTTTTCATGATAAAATAGAACAAATGTAGAACAAGGAGTAATTATGAGTAAGAGAGCTGTGTTGATGATGACCTTTGGGTCACCAGAAGAGATTACCTATGAAGGAGTAGCAGAGTTTTTCACGAATATCCGGCGTGGTGTTCGTCCTGAACCACATGAAATTCAGACTTTATATGACAATTACGTCCGAATTGGTGGAACTCCACTTCAAAGGATAACTAGAGAAGAAGTGGATTTGGTTGCTTCTGCTCTTGGAAATCAAGCGTCGGTCTACTTTGCTAATAAATTTTCCCGCCCTTTTATCACTGATGTAATCAAAGAGATGGAGAATGACGGAATTGAAGAATGTTTGTGCTTGATTTTAGAGCCTCATTATTCTTACTATTCTGTCATGGGATATGAGAAATTTTTAGAAAGTGAGCAGATTAGGTTCCAAATTATCAAGGATTGGTACCAAGAACCTTCACTCCTTCACTATTGGGCTGATGAGATTAGAAATATTTTAGATCAAATTAGAGATGACAGCTATAAGGTGATTTTTTCAGCTCATAGTGTCCCAGTTTTAGCCCTTGATTTTGGCGATCCTTATATCGATCAGATTTATGACAATACTCGCTTGATTGTGGAAATTTTAGGACTTGAAGAAGACCAGTATACCAATACATGGCAGAGTGAAAGTGATATTGGTATTCCTTGGATTAAACCTGATGTCTTAGAATACCTTCATGATGAGAAGGAACACCCTGACCACTATATTTTTGTCCCGATAGCTTTTATTAGTGAGCATATTGAGGTTCTTTTTGATAATGATGTGGAGTGTAAGGAGCTTTGTCATGAGCTTGGTGTGGCCTATCACCGTCCTCCTATGCCAAATAGCGATTCTCGTTTGATTAAAGCCCTTCTTTCAACCATTCAGTCTCATATAGACGGTGACTATCGTTACTATCATCCTCAGCTAGAGACTTTTGATGAGTTGGAAGCTCCTTCAAACACAGGACAGATTTTAGAAGAGGAGGAAGATATTCAGATGCCTGATTTCGTCAAAAAATTGATTGCTAAAAAAGGTCGAGAGAATGTCAAGATGCCATATCTAGTAAAGAAAATGCTTGAAAAGAAGTATGGAAAAAAATATGATTAAGTAACTAAATATGACCGTAATAGGGAGTGTTTGATGTGAGCGATCTCTTGTTAAAAAGTATATACTATCAGTAACGAAAGAATAGAGGTTATTAAATGAAATCAGCAGTTTATACCAAAGCTGGGCAGGTCGGCATTGAGGAAATCAAACGTCCAAGCATTCAAGAGGCAGATGATGCCATTATCAAGATAGTACGTACTTGCGTTTGTGGATCGGACCTTTGGAGTTACCGTAATCCGGAAATGGAAGAAGGACATAGAAATAGCGGTCATGAGGCTATCGGAATTGTCGAAGAAGTTGGCGAGGAAGTTACTACAGTAAAACCAGGTGACTTTGTCATTGCCCCTTTCACACATGGTTGTGGACAGTGTGATGCCTGTCGTGCTGGTTTTGATGGCTCTTGTGACAACCACCCAGGTAATAACTGGTCTGGGGGCGTGCAGGCTGAGTATATCCGTTTCCACTTTGCCAACTGGGCCCTTGTCAAAATTCCTGGGCAACCTTCAGATTATAGTGAAGGCATGCTCAAGTCACTTTTGACACTGGCTGATGTCATGCCGACGGGTTACCATGCGGCGCGTGTGGCTAATGTGCAAAAAGGTGATAAGGTGGTCGTTATCGGAGATGGGGCTGTTGGTCAATGTGCTGTCATCGCAGCTAAGATGCGTGGTGCTTCACAAATTGTCCTTATGAGTCGTCATGAAGATCGTCAAAAAATGGCTTTGGAGTCAGGAGCGACAGCAGTTGTTGCTGAACGTGGCGAAAAAGGAATTGCCAAAGTTCGTGAAATCCTCGGGGGAGGAGCAGATGCAGCTCTCGAATGTGTCGGTACAGAAGCAGCGGTAGATCAAGCTCTTGGCGTGCTTCATAATGGTGGTCGCATGGGATTTGTTGGTGTTCCACACTATGAAAATCGTGCCATTGGATCAACCTTTGGACAAAATACAACGATTGGTGGCGGACCAGCCTCTGTCACAACCTATGATAAACAAGTTTTGTTAAAAGCTGTTCTTGATGGCGACATCAATCCAGGCCGAGTCTTTACGACAAGTTATAAATTGGAAGATATTAATCAAGCCTATAAAGATATGGATGAACGCAAGTCTATTAAGGCTATGATTGTGATAGAGTAACGAATTAAGTCGATCACTTTTGATTGCGGAAAAGAATTTTCTAATTGGAAATCTATTTCGAATGCACATGACATTGATATTTTCTTTGCGGATACAGGATGTCCTGAGCAACGAGGTCTCAATGAACATTCTAATGGCTTATTAAGACGAAATGGACTACCTAAACAAATGGATTTTACGAATATTTCTCAAAATTATTTATCACCTCCAGCTGATAAAAGAAATAGACTTCCTAGGAAGTCTTTGAATTATCAAACACCATACCAAGTTTTTCTGAGTTACATGAAAAATCTAACTTAATTTGACAATTTAGGGAGATAAAAATAGGGAGTGGAAAAAGCCCAACCAGACAAATCTTCAAAGAAAGATTTGTTTTTTTTTAAAACTTTTGGTTGACAAATGTAAACCTTAGGAGTAGAATAACATTGTAAGGTTTACAAATGTAGATTTAAAAAGGAGAGGTCATGCAAATTTCCAATGCGGAATGGCGCATCATGAAGATTATCTGGATGGAAGGCAAGCAGACCAGCACGGATTTGATCGCCGTCTTGTCCGAGCGCTTTGACTGGTCGAAGTCGACCATCAAGACTCTCTTGACCCGCTTGGTGGAGAAAGGCTGTCTGACCAGAGAAAAATCTGGCAAAGCCTTTGTCTACTCGGCTTTGTTGAAGCAGGACCAGGGTTTAGACTTGGTGGTTGAGGATGTGAAAGACAAGGTTTGCTCAAAAAGAATTGTCCAGGTGCTTGAAAACTTGATTCAGGAGAGTGACTTTACGCTTGCAGATCTTAATCAGCTACAGCAGGTCCTGGAAGAAAAGAAAGCTGAGGCTGTCGAAACAGTCCCTTGCAATTGTATGTAATAGAAAGAAGGAATTTCCATGTTTGGATTGTTAATAAGTATTGTTTGTTTACTTGGGGTTGCTTTTATTGCTTGGTGGTTCTTTGCAGAGCATGAAAAGGTAAGCGGCCACGCTCGTCAGAAATCAGGTTATCAAGAAATTGAAGTCGAAGTCATGGGGGGCTATTCGCCTGAAACCATTGTCCTGAAAAAGAATGTTCCAGCCCGGATCATCTTTAATCGCAAGGATCCATCTTCATGTCTGGCTCAAGTGATCTTTCCAGATTTTGGCGTTCATGAAGATTTGCCTTTAGGTGAAAAACATGTCATTGAAATTACGCCAGAAAAAGCGGGCGAATATGGGTATTCATGTGGAATGAACATGATGCATGGTCAAATGATTGTGGAATAAAGGAGTAGGTATGGTAGAAAAACAAAAAGCAGTTGTGGAAAACGGAGTGCAAAAGATCCGTATTACAGCAGAAAAGGGCTATAGTCCCAAAGAATTTCAACTTCAGAAAGGAATCCCTGCTGAAATCACCTTCCATCGGGTCAATCCTTCCGGCTGTTACAAGGAAATTTTGTTTGAAGATCAGGGGATTTTAGAGCCTTTGGAAGTCGGTGTGGATAAGGTGATATCCTTTACCCCGACAGAAACAGGGTTCTTTGAGTTTTCATGTGGAATGAAGATGCAAAAGGGTTCCTACACGGTTGTGGAAAAACGCCGTCGTGTCTTAAGTTTACGGGGTCGCTTTTGGATTACTAGTATCTTTACCCTTCCTTTATTGATCTTGATGATCGGGATGTGGGCAGGATTTGTATCCCATCCAGTCAGTCGCTGGGGGACTTTTCTAGCGACAACGCCGATCATGTTGGTAGCAGGAGTACCTTTTATCAAGAGTGCCTGGGCCTCATTTAAGAAGCACCATTCCAATATGGATACCTTGGTAGCTCTTGGAACCCTGGTAGCCTATGTCTATAGTGTATTTGCCCTTTTTACTGGTCAGCCAGTATACTTTGAGGCTGCGGGTTTTATCATCTTCTTTATCCTCTTAGGGCAAATCTTTGAAGAACGGATGCGTAACAATGCCTCCGAGGCTGTGGAAAAGTTGTTGGATTTGCAGGCAAAAACGGCTCAAGTTCTCCGTGATGGGAACTATGTCGAGGTGGCGGCAGAAGATATCCAAATTAATGACTTGATTCGGGTCCGTCCTGGGGAAAAGATTGCGGTTGATGGGACGATTGTAGAAGGGAGTACGACCATTGATGAGTCGATGGTGACAGGTGAAAGCTTACCTGTGGAAAAATCAGTTGGTGATGCAGTGATCGGCTCCACTATCAACAGCAATGGGACCATTCTCTTTAAGGCTGAAAAAGTCGGTAGTGAGACCCTCTTATCTCAAATTGTGGACTTTGTCAAAATGGCCCAATCCAGTCGTGCTCCTATTCAAGATTTGACGGATAAGATTTCAGGTATCTTTGTTCCAGTGGTGACGATTTTGGCCATTGCGACTTTCTGGGTTTGGTCCGTGCTTCTGGGCGCATCGCTTCAAGAGGCCATGCTCTATGCAGTATCTGTCCTCATTATTGCCTGTCCTTGTGCCCTTGGTTTAGCAACCCCAACAGCCCTGATGGTCGGAACCGGCCGTAGTGCCAAGATGGGGGTTCTGATTAAAAATGGAACAGTTCTTCAAGAAGTGCAAAAGATTCAAACCGTTGTGTTTGATAAGACAGGGACCATTACCATTGGCCAACCACTTGTAACCGATGTTGTAGGAGATGAAGCGCGTGTCTTGACACTGGCTGCTAGTCTTGAAACTTTTTCAGAACATCCACTAGCCCAAGCGGTGTTATCCCAAGCAGAAGAAAAAGGTTTGGTGTTATCCCCTGTGGAAAACTTCCAAGCGATTGAAGGAAAAGGGGTCCAAGGTCAAATCGACCAGCAGTTGGTGACCTTGGGAAATGGTAAACTTCATGACGGGACAGCGATGGATCCGGAGCTTGAAAAACGGATGGTAGAGTTGCAAGAGCAGGCCAAAACAGTGATCAATTTGGCTGTGGATGGGCAAGTGATTGGCTTGATTGCCATTCAAGATGCTCCGAAGGCCAGCTCAAAAGAAGCGATCAAAAAGCTCAAAGAACGGGGCTTGAAAACGGTCATGTTAACGGGGGATAATGAACGGGTGGCCCAAGCTATTGCTAAGCAAGTGGGAATTGACACCGTCATTGCTGATGTCCTTCCTCAAGAAAAAGCTAGCGCCATCCAAAAACTGCAAGAAGCTAGCAAGGTCGCGTTTGTTGGAGATGGGATCAATGATGCTCCAGCTCTCTCGATCGCGGATGTGGGGATCGCTATGGGATCTGGAACGGATATTGCGATCGAGTCCGGTGGCATCGTGCTCACGCAAAATGATTTGCTTGGCGTTGTGCGCGCCTTTGACATGAGTCAAAAGACCTTCCGCAGGATCTTACTCAATCTCTTCTGGGCCTCTATCTACAATATCCTTGGGATTCCAATTGCTGCTGGAGTCTTTGTAGGACTGGGATTGACCCTCAATCCAGAACTAGCAGGTCTTGCTATGGCCCTTAGTTCTGTGTCTGTTTTGACTAGCTCGCTGCTTCTCAATGTTGCGAAAATTGATTAGACTCAATAAAAAAATGGTACAGAATTCATTTAATATTCTGTACCATTTTTTTGTCTTCTTCTACAGTCATCAGAGTATCGTGAATAGGTACTTAACATCAGAGGTTTTCGTGAGACAATAAAAGCTGATTGAAATAATCTTTCTTGAATAGAACACAAAAAAGACATATTTCTGACTAAAACAGATTCATGCCTTTTTTTAGGTGTTATGATTTAATCATCTATTTTCCTTGATTATAAGCTAAAAGATTTTATGAAATCATATAATCAGTTTGCATTTTTTGATATAATAATTCTTAAAACTTAGGAGGTAACAGATGATACACAAACATGAAATCCCAATTTTAGAGTTTGATGACAATCCTCAGGCTGTGATTATGCCGACCCATGAGGATTTAGGTTTGGACTTGCCGCCTAGGTGTGTTTACGGCTTTTTAGAGGAAGAAGTCGATCGCTATGCGACTTCTGTTGGCGCTGAAAAAGTTGGTGAATTTGTCTCTGCAACCAAAACCTATCCTGTTTATGTCATGACTTACAACGGGGAGGAGATTTGCTTAGCTCAAGCTCCAGTTGGATCAGCTGCAGCTGCACAATTTCTTGATTGGCTAATTGGTTATGGCGTAAAGCAAATCATATCAACTGGAACTTGTGGCGTCTTGGTAGACATGCCAGAGAATGTTTTTTTGATTCCGACGAGAGCTTTGCGAGATGAAGGTGCAAGTTACCACTATGTTGCGCCATCTCGCTATATAGACATGAATGAAAAAGCTCTTGTAGCCATTGAGAAAACTTTAAAGCAAAAGAAAATCCCCTATGAAGAGGTCATGACCTGGTCGACAGATGGCTTTTATAGGGAGACATCGGACAAGATTTCCTATCGTATTGAAGAGGGCTGTAGTGTTGTAGAGATGGAATGTGCCGCACTAGCAGCAGTTGCTCAATTTCGTGGAGCTATTTGGGGCTTACTTCTCTTTACTGCAGATTCCCTTGCAGATATAGAGAATTACAATCAACGAGATTGGGGTTCAGAGGCTTTTGATAAGGCTTTAGAGCTTTGTCTGGATATCATTGTCCAGATGTAATCCTAATTCAATAGAAAAAGAGCATGACTATATAATCGTGCTCTTTTTAGATTTAAATTATTATTTCAAAATATCACAAAATTCTTGGGTGGTATCAGCTATAAAATCAGGATTTTCTGCCAAAAGGGTTTCGTTTTTCCCAAATCCCCAGGTCACCGCTATTGTTTTGATGCCAACCGTTTTTCCACCAATCAAGTCGAACTTGGTATCACCAACAATGACCGACTGGTCTTTAGGTGCTTGATTTTCAGTAATGGCACGCTGCAAGACATCAGCCTTATGAAAGGCACTAGGAGTAGATCCATAAATGCCATCAAAATATTCAGTAATTCCAAGGTGTTGGCACATCTCCAGAGCGATAGGTTCATTTTTTGAAGTTGTAATAAAGATTCTCTTGCTAGAAGCTTGACTAAGTTGTTGAAGGATTTCTTTTATGCCATCATAGAGCTGAGCCTCCAATTGCCCTTTAGTCTCATAATAGTCACGATAAATTTTGACAGCTTGGTCAGCACCTTCTTCACTAATCTCTTCTTTAAAGGTTACTTCGAGAGGTGGTCCCATAAAGGTACGAATTTTCTGATCACTAGGAACAGGGAGGCCTAGTCTTTCAAAGGTTTGAACAAAACCATTGTGGATTCCCTCAGAACTATCAACGAGAGTCCCATCAAGGTCGAAAAAAATGTGTGTGAGTGTCATAGAATTCTCCAATATAGTGTCCTTGGTTTATTATATCATGATAAAAACGGTTTAAGTGGTTAGGTCTATTTATCATTCTAAAGTTGACATAACTTTTTTATGTGTAACGGTACGTTCTTGCTTATTTCCAAGTGCTTTGATACGAGCTTCCAGAAGAATAGGACGACCTTGAACACTTCGCGTATAAATGAGGTTATATTTTCCTACACTTTTTTGGATGTGTCGGAGGAAAGACTCTGCATCTGCCTTACGCTTTTCAAACATACTTGGAACGGCAAAAAATTCGGTTTGATCTTTCACCTTGTGACAAGACTTTAAGATATAGCGTTGATTTTCGATAGGAGCGAAAAACTCAGTCAAAGCCTGAGCAAAGATTTCTTTCTCCCTCATGCTAGCACCCTTGAGATAGATAGCGTTATAAATCACCTGTTTACTATCTTTTACCACTCTAGGAGCAGACTCTTCAGTCTCAATCTGACCTGAATCAAGAAGGGCTTGGTGGATAGCTTTACCAAATGTTTCTAACCGTTTATAAGGACTCCTGTAGATAAAATATCTTCCCCAGAAGACAGCCAGTAGAAGAAGAGCAAGTAGAAGTATCGGTAGACTATGAACAAACGGCTTTCCAACAATAAAGTATTTTGTTACATCAATGATAAAATAAGTGGCAGCAAAGGCTTGGAAAATAAGAAAGGCCTTCATCCAATCATTAAGGTATGCCAACGGTAGAAATTGTTTGTCGATCTCAACTTGGTTGACCACTTCCATATCTTCATATAGTGGGAGAGCTTGTTGCCAACGGTCCTTAAGCTCCTGACGTTTTTGAGAAAGTGTAATGGCATTTTGATTAAGTTTTTCTAGACCCTTTTGACTAAAAGTTATTTGATTGAGGTCAAGGCGATCAATGCCTGATTCGATAGTGGGCTCTTGATAATGGAGACCTAGAAACTGTGTCATACGCCTTTCTAACAAGTCTAGGTCAGGACTAAGTCCATACAATTGTAGCTCTAATGTCTCGTCATATTTTTCTTCGGCATTTTGAATCTCAATCCATTTCTTTGGTGATAAATTAATAGAAACCAAATGCCAGATATTACTTGTTTTATTAGGATTGTCAGGCCAAACACGGATGGCACGACCTCGCATCTGATTGCTTAGCATGAAACTTCCAACAAAACTAGCTAAAATAAGTGAGTTAACACAAGGTGCATCCCAACCTTCGCCTAACAAGGACTTTGTCCCAATAACCACCTGGATATGTCCTTCTTGGAAAAGCTGGGTAAGGGCAGTAACCAAATCATGATAGGAACCAGAAATACTGACCTTAAGATAGTCCTCTTGGCTCAACTGTCCAATAACATCATAGGATAAACGAGAATTAGGAATGAGTCGCTCTAGATGTTCTTTAGCTGAAGTTGGAATAACCACTAAACTTCCTGTCAATACAACCACAGGCACCGTCCAAGACTGTTCAATCAATTCTCTACGAATAGATTCAAAGTAAGAGAGGACACCTAATTGGGTAAATTGAGCATTGTTATCACCTAAATGAATTTGAAAATCCTTACGTATAAAGTCTGTCAAAACAAGTTGACGGAGATTATTTCCTAGAGCTTGATATTCTGCCTTAAAAATATCTCTAACAGCATTGAGTTTTCCCAATGATTGATTAAGCAGGACATCTTGTTTCTTATTCCGGATAAGTTTAACTTGATTTCTTTCGATAAGACCGTTTGCTTTCAAATCACTTTTCAATTGGTTAAAGGCTTCCTCAGTAAATCCAAACCAATTTGGAACCTGAAAAATAATGCCATTAAGCAAGATTTCAAACCAATCAAGCGTAAAAGTTGGCAAGGCTTTTGCAGCGAGAAGTTCTTGAAAACGTTGAGGAAAAGGCAATTCTTTAGACCGTAAGAAAATCAGGATAGCAGAAAGATATTTAGGATTAGCCAATAGGTCATCATCGTCAATTTGGCCACTTAGTGCTGGACTAGACTGAATAGTGTTCGAAAAGTTTATATCTGAAGACAGTTTAGTTAGAAAGTTAAGTTTCTGCTTTTCAAACCGGTCCAATTGTGCACGTTCTTCCTTTGTTGGAAAGGCGAAGTAGACATAGTCTTGGTGAGGACAGAGCGTCCCTTCCTTAACCAGTTCAGGCACTGTAATTTCTTCATCAATCTCACCACACATGCTAATATAACGTTCCCAAAGTGCAGGTTCTCCCTCGTATGGGGGTGTTGCTGTCAAGGAAATCATCTTAATTTTAGGAAAGGATTTACGAAAAATCTCTAAACTCTTCCACCATTCGTTTCTTAAATGATGGCACTCATCCAAACAAAGAGTCCCTAAATCTAGGTCCTCAAAGGTTTTTCGAATATCGAAATCTTGAAAATCGAAATGCTCTTGTTGAGCCTCATCATCTGTGTCTTCAATAAGACTATTGCCCACGACTTGGTTCATAGCACTGTGCAGTGCCTGATAGGTCGCAACCGTAATTACTTTTGGATTTTTTAAATCCTGTGAAATAATCTGCTCTGCTTGGTTAGCATCACTTAAAAAAGCTTGTTTAATCCGATCTACCCATTGTTGACGGATGGTAACTGTTGGAACTAAAATTAAAGTTGGCTTACCAAAACGTCGAATAAATTCAATTCCCAAGGTTGTTTTTCCAGAACCAGGAGCAGCCACCAAGTGAATCTTACCATCCTCCATAAAGCTTTCGGCTTTATCGAGAACACGCTGTTGGTACTGTCGCCATTGTCCCTTAAATGAAAGCTGATCTAACATAATTTCCCTCCAATGTTATCTATCATTATAACACAGTTCAGATAACTAAAAGGTTGTTATTAGGGCTGAACAATCCTAATGAAGGATTGTTTTAATGGTTAAAACAAAAGAATCAAAAATATAGGCTTGAACAAATCAGTAAGTGATTGACATTAAAGAAGTTTTAAGATAACTTTAAAGTAACGATTTAATCCGATTTTACCGAGGAGTTGCCATGAAAAAAATAAATCTTCTTTATTTATTAGCTATTCTGGCCATCATTTCTGGTCTTTTACTGTATTACTTGCCAGACATGACGTCTAGACATAATGCAGAGTCAAATAAAGCAAGTCAGACTTTTAAGGAGAAAACGATTGTCCATGATTTTGGTACGACAGAGTTGAAAAAAGCTCCAAAACATATCGTTATCCTCGACAACCTCTATGGCGAAATCTTAGATCCTCTGGATATTACTCCAGTAGGAGCGACAACTGGTCAAGCTGATAGTCAAGAATTTTCAACCCTCTTTAAGAAACAATACAAGGATGCTAAAGTGGTTTCAGTTGGTTGGCAGGGTAATCCAGATTTGGATAAGATTGCTGAGTTAAAACCTGATTTAATCCTTATGACAGGCGAGCAGGAAGACCTCTACGAGGAGCTGTCTGAAATTGCACCGACTGTTGGTTACCAAATCAACACCGATGAAAATTGGGACTATCATGAAACCTCTCTCAAGGTGGCAGAAATCTTTGATAAACGTGATGAGATGAAGAAGGACCTCGATAGATTGGATGCTAGGGAGGCCGTTTTCGCAGAGAATGTCAAAGCCAAGTTTGGCAACCAGAAACTCATGTATCTGCGCGTGACTGACAATGACATCCGTTATTATGCTTACGGGCATTTTGGTTATCTCTATGATACTTATCATTTCAATCGAGCGGAAACCTTCAATCCAGATGATATGTTCCAAGTTATCGATCCAGATAAATTAAAAGACATTAATCCGGACCTCCTGATTGTTCAAGCGGATTCTCAAGAACTCCTAGATAACAAACTTAAAAATACCCCTGTCTGGACTAGCCTTAAGGCTGTTCAAAATAACAAGGTCATCTATGCTGACTACTCAACCTACATGCTGGGCTTTGGGATTGTCTCCCAAGAAGCTATTATGAAACAGATTTCTGATGAATGGGGATTAAATTAAACTAAAAACGACCATGACGGTCGTTTTTCTATGTTCAAAAAAGTTTAACTGACAAACAAACGTTTAATATGTTTCCTCAAGGCAAAATAGAGCTGAATGGTCATGGGAATCCAAATCAAGGGCTCGCATAGGATAACGCCAAGGTAGCCCATAGAAGGAATAACCAAAAGAACAAAGAGAATTTTTCCAAAAAGCTCAATGAAACTAGAGGTTAAAGGTGTGAGTTTTTTACCTAGGCCTTGGAGACTATTTCTGAAAATAAAGAGCATCCCCAAAATAGGATAAAAGAGAGAACTGATACGGAGGTAGCGACTGGCATTGTCAATAATCACAGCATTATCAGAACCAGAGATAAGACCAGCCAAGAAGGGACTTGCTATATAGAGAAGGGCACAAGCAATGACAGACCAGGTGATAGAAACAAGACTTGATTGTTTTAAGCCAGCTACTATGCGTTTAAACTGTTTGGCCCCGAAATTCTGAGAGGTAAAGGTGGTCACCCCAGCAGCAAGTGAGGTCAAAGGGAGAACTGCGAAGGACATAATGCGTCTTGCCGCAACCTGAGCACTGATGATAAGAGGGCCAAAACCGTTAATGGCATACTGCAAAGTCACTGTACCAATAGAAACAATGGAATTCATAAGTCCCATGGCCATCCCTTGTCCAAAAAGGTCTAAATAAAGGCTTGAATCAAGAACAAAGTCTGACTTGCTTGGTAGAAGGAAGGTCACTTTTTTCTTAATATAGTAAAGACAGAGGATAGCTGAAAGTCCCTGTGAGATAATTGTCGCTAAGCCTGCTGATTGAACACCAAGATGAAGTTGTGTAATAAAGAAAAGGTCTAAAACGATATTGACTAGAGCTGAAAAAATCAGAAAATAGAGGGCGGTAAGACTATCCCCAACAGCCCTTAAAAGCCCGGCGCAAAGATTATATCCTAAGCTTACCCCAACACAAGACACAATCATAGAAATATACTGGTAGGACTGCCCAATAATAGAAGAAGGCGTTCCTAAAAATCTAAGCAAAGGATAGAGACCAAAATGCCCTAGAATCATAACCAAGGCACTTAAGCCTAAACCAATCACAACGGTGGCCGCCACAGACTGACGAAGTTTCCTAAAGTCTTTGGCACCATAATAACGTGCAATAACAACGCCCATACCATTTCCAACGCCAAGAGCAAAGCCGATAACCAAATCAAAAATAGCAGAAGAAGCTCCTACAGCAGCCAAGGCATCTGGACCTAGAAAACGACCCACAATCATGACATCAGCAGTATTGTAGAGTTGCTGGAAAATATTGGACACTAAGATAGGCAAGACAAAGATTAAAAGAGACCTCAGAATTGGGCCTCGTAAAAGATCAACTGACGCATTTTTCATAGACTTATTATAGCAAGATTGTAATTGTGAAACAATGTTAAAAAGCCATCCTAGGATGACTTTTGCATATTTTTTAGATAGCGGCTAAGTATTTGTGTCATATGATTGTAACCCGCCGCAATCATTGGAATTTGTAAGTAAATATAAGGTAGGGTGTACTGGCTCTTAGTCTCTGATATGAGGTGGAAGAGGATGCCACCGAAAAGATAGAGGAAGGCATAGAGGCCCAGTGTTGCTCCATCTCCCATTCGTTTATAAGTGAAAGCATAGTAGAACGCACCACCAAGATATAGGACCAGGAGATAGCCTTGCATATAGGTCACAAAAAAGAGATGCAGGGTCCCATCGTGATAGATAGAGGTCGCAAACCTATTCCACAAAGGCTGAAACTTGTCTTTACTTGGGCCGTTCCAGATGGACTGGAAGCTTCCCTCTGTCCAGGAACTGATAAACTTGATTCTGAAAAACCAACTAGCCTCATCGGGATGTGCTAGGAGGTATTGAACACGCTTATCAAAAAGATGATTGGCGCTTTTTTCAATCTTTTCGATATTGCCCTTTTTCTTAGCATAAATGTCACGGACATAGCCGGTATACCATCCTGGCATTCGTTTAGAATCGGGTTTGTCCTGTAAGCCCATGGCCAACCAAGCAATCTGAGGTGTTCCAGGAATTTTTTGATGAGTGGTAATCTCATAGTAACTGGTTGTCGCTTTATGCAAGGTAATCGGAAAGGCAAAGAAAGCCAAAACCAAAAGTAAATAGCGGTAACGTTTCTCTCTGAGAGTCATTAGTATCAAAATACCAGATAATGCAACAATGAGAATAATATTATTGTTTCTTACCCAGTAAGCCAAGGTTAGCATAATCACCGAAACTATAGCGTTTCTAACCTTACCATGCCTCAAATAGCGTAAGAAAAACAGAATAGCAAAACTGGAGAAGAACAAGCCATACATGAGCCCGTAAGCAAACATAATGTTGAAAACTAGAGGTAAAAAACCAAAGCTCATGATGACAGCCAAACGACTGACTAACGGTTTCGTAAACAGTTCATCCGTGATTTTCCATGTCGCATAGTTCATACCAATGACCATGCCAAGATTCAATACATAGAAAACCGAGATGACCGGCAAAGGAATCAGATAGAGAACCAAGCGTTCAAAACTAAGCAATCCTAACTGATGAGGATAGCGGTAGAAGTAGGCTCCTGGTTTAATTAAGGAGAAGTTGCCAGCATTAAACTGGACCGCCCCTTTAAAGACAGTACCTGCATCGTCTCGACCAGCAAAACTAGTCAGAAAAATCAAAAGTAGGCCAAAAACCATAAAGCAAACGGAAAAAAAGATGAAAATCTGCTTTGTTGTCAGTTCCTTTAAGATTTTGCGCCAGAAAAGTGTCAAAAGCAGAATGACACCACCTGAAACATAAACATACCAAGGAACGCTACTAATCTCTGCCCACTCAAAGTATCCAGTCATCATGGTCGTGCGAATGAGCAAAGCAGTCACAAATAATAGCCCGAAGACTAAGAGCCCCACAGAGCGCCCTAACCATTCTAAAACAGAACTCGTATATGACATAAGAGCCTTCATACTGAAAGTCTCCTTTAATATTGGTAATTACCCTTATAGTTTAGCACAGTCGTCGGAAAAATGTAATGAAAACTTGAGGAAGACTATTTTTAGCTGTAAAGTTAAGAATGAAGGGCATAATATAATAATTTAGTTTATTGAAATAATGAGTAGAAAAACTATCTATATATTTATAAAAATTAGTCTATAAAGATCAAATAGGTAATAGTAAAACACCCCAGTAAGTTAGACTTTTTCTTTCTAACTTACTGGGGTGACTTTGAACCAAACTTTTTAATGGTGATTATTTGGAGTTTCATCGATAAATTTGACGATTTCATTTGGACTACAATCTAAAATTCTACAGAGTTTTTCGAGAGTCAATAGAGTTATATTCTTATCTTTTTTTAGACTATCTAGTGTCTTATTATCAATACCAGATTTCAATAATTTATATTGCGAAATTTGTTTAATTTTCATTGTATTCCAAAGTGGATCATAACTTATAATCGTCATCAACTCCTTTTATTAGATTATAAGTAAATATTTAAACTCTTCATATTGTGATTATATCCACAATATGTTAAAATACCTGAAAAGGAGATTTAAAATGACAGATTATGAAAAAATAGAACAAGCAAAATCAGAGTTAAAGTATGCATTAGAATTTGTCCCCAAAAAGTTTCATTCACCCAATTTCGAAGATGTGACTAGTTGGGAAGCATATCTTTATGGAAAAATTGTAAGTAAAGTTTGGACACCGGTTACAGAAGATGGGGAGTTTCAAACATATATGGTATCTAATGGTGAAGGTGGTGGTTCCAAAACCTTTGCTTATGTGGAAAAATATGTTCCATACAATAGTGTCATAAATGTTGTTTCAAATGAAAATACGGATCCTAGGAAAAGTAGGATACTTGCTTTTGATGCAGCGGTTTGGGCAGTTAGGGCCGAAGATGTGATGAATTATTTTTGGTTTCTCAAACAAGTAGAGGATGATTTAAGGGCTATAAAATTAAGTGTTGCTGGTTGGATATTTAGAGTAATTGGAACACTTTTTGTTATTGACCGTTTTAACGATTTAGGATCACTTTCTCAATCAATACTCGGTTTCCTAAGTAAACCTTTCGAATTTTTGTTATGTTGTTTGGCTCTACCTCTGCTTTGGTTCCCTGTATATATTGCATTTAAGCGTCGAAATGATAATAAGCCGAAAGTAGAAGAAGTGGTAAAAAAATGTGAAGAAGCACTAAGAATTAGAGATTATTTCTTACAAATGCAATCTAACATTCCATTTGTATCTGCTCGACATAGAAGTGGCGCTGATGTAGATGCTAATGCTTTGATTTATATTGTTAGCTTAATTGATCAAGGTCGTGCTTGTAATTTAGCGGAAGCACAAAATATCTATGAACAAGACAAGCAAGCATACATGATGAATAACCATTTTGAGGAGATGCAGCGTCAGATGGCATATAATAATAAGATGACAACAATAAATACGTTCGCAAATATTTTATCTAAAAAATAGAATGAGGAAAGAAAATGTCAAAAAATTCAAGATTCAATGAAGATTTTAGTTATATAATGTTGATTATAAGTCTATTAACCGTCTTTTCTGTACTCTTTGTAAAACTTACATACTTAGTAGCATTACCTTATTATAAAGTTATAACAAACTTGTTCGCAGAAAAAGTTAGCCAGTCTGAAGCTCAAAAGTTTAAATATTGGATGCGTTTTCTTCCTATAGGCTGGTTTGTAGATATTAACAGTATTGAAGACAACAAACGTATCAAAAATGCTTCTGTTACTTCATCATTTTTACCAATAGCACTTCTTGTGTATTTAATTACTATTCCATTAACTAATGATGCTTCTTCAGACTCAATAATATGGGTGATTTCATTTATTTTTCTGTGTTTTACAATAGGTAGTGTGATTGGATTTTACAAAAATTTTAAGTTTACAAAAAATATTCAAGATTATCACAAGAATATGTATTGAATATAAAATAAATTACTAATGTAATGAAAAAAGGAACCTACTAAGTTCCTTTTTTCATTACAGTTAAACTAGCATTAACCAGTGGTTTGTTAGAATGATAAATTTACTTCATCCGCATGCTATCGATTTTTTCTTCAGTTGGTGTGACACGTAAGGTCTTTTGTCCCGTATAAGTTACAAATCCAGGCTTACCTGCCGTTGGTTTGTTGAGTTTCTTAACATCAATCATATCCACTTGAACCAAGTTTGATAGACGAGCCTTAGAATAGTAGGCTGCCAATTCAGCCGCATCGGTCTTGACCTCGTCAGTTGGGTTAAGATTGTCCTTGATAACTACGTGACTCCCTGGAATATCCTTGGCGTGGAACCAGAGCTCACCCTTTTTAGCCATCTTGAAGGTTAACTCCTCATTTTGCAGGTTGTTACGACCAACCATGATAATGGTCTTACCATCAGAAGCCAGATATTGTTCAGGTTTCTTGCGTTTGTGACGTTTGTCAGTTGAACGACGCTTCATAAAGCCAGCCTGAACAAGCTCCTCACGAATATCTTCGATTTCATCCATGTTGGCTTGAGAAAGACTGAATTCCACACTCTCCAAATAATCAATAGTCTGCTTGGTTTCCTCAATCAAACCAGTCAAGTGCTTAACAGCCTCCTTGAGTTTCTGGTATTTCTTGAAGTAACGCTGAGCATTTTGGTTAGGCGTTAGAGCTACATTTAGTGGAATGGTAATCTTTTCACCAGTGTAGTAGTTGTCTAGCTCGACACTATCCTTGTCATTTGGAACCATGCTGAGGTAGGTGGTCAAAAGCTCACCTTTTTGACGGAACTCCTCAGCATTTTCAGTCGCAGCAAGCTCTTTTTCCTGTTTAACAAGTTTCTTCTTGTTTTTTTCCAGTTCATTTTGCACTCGGTGGATCAAATCACTAGCTTGTTGAGCCACACGGTCACGCGCCGCCTTGTCCAAGTAGTAGTAATCCAATAGGGCTGACAGGGTTTCAAACTCAGGTTGGTCCTGACTATCTGAGAATCTTACAGCTGAAAATGCCTTAGCCGTTAAGTTTGGCTCTACTTCACGATTGAAGAAGGCACGGAAATTCTTGAGTTTATCAGTCTCAAGTAAGGTTGATAATTCATTGGCCGTGTCACGCCCCAAACCTTGGAAAAGTTTTTGAAGGTTTCTAGCTGACAAATCCTCTGTTTGTAGAATTTCAAAGAGTTTTTCGTCTGGAATATCAAAAGGATTCTTAGCGTCTGTCTTAGGAGGAGCAATATAGGTAGATCCAGGCAGAATAGTACGGTAACTATTTTGTGAGAAACCAACATGCTTGATAGACTCAATGATTTTGCTTTCGTTCTTGTCAATCAGGATAATATTGGAGTGTTTCCCCATGATTTCCATAACTAGAGTAACCTTGACGCTGTCACCGATTTCGTTTTTGTTTGATACAGAAATCTCAAGGACACGGTCATTTTCCAACTGTTGGATATCCTCGATAACCGCTCCTTGAAGGTATTTCCGCATAATCATGGTATAGGTGTTTGGATTCTGTGGATTTGGCAAGTCAGCCTTGGTCGTCTGAATACGCCCAAAAACAGGATGAGCCGAAAGCAGAAGCTTGTAATTCTGACGATTGTTACGAATAGTCAGGACCAACTCACGCTCAAAAGGCTGATTAACCTTCTGAATACGCCCGTAGAGAACCTGCTCACGCAACTCAGCCGTCATATGATGAAGAAAAAAGCCGTCAAAAGACATGATGTACTTCCTTTCTTGTTATTGATAATAATTGTTTTATTTTAAAAATAAAATTTTCTGTGAGACTTTCCTTAGGTGTTGGCGGACGTCAGCGAACTTTTACAAAGTTCCATGACTAATTTTTGAGCCTACCTAACGTCTCAAAAATTCCGAGCGCCTGAAACTAGAAGGTTTCAGGCGCTTTTAACACAGCGGAAAGTCTCAGTTAATTGCTCGCTCTGCTCGCAAAAAAGTTATTTCAAAAACTTGAAGAGTTTATGAACTTTGTTAGTTATTTTTAAATAATTTGCATACGTTATGAACGTAAATATTGCCTAACTATTATAGCACAAAGAGAGTAAAAATGCTTGGGATGGGTAGTCGAAATTGAGTTTGGTATTATTATGAACCATTCTTTATTACAAAAATTGTTCCGCTAAAATAGTTAAAAGTTATGGCTTAGATTATCCTGAATACCTTTGAATTTATATCTGACTTGTGGTATCATTTAATATGCTGAAAATTAAAGGAGCATTAAATGAACGATATTAAAAAGATATGCAATGCGACTAATTTGAAATACCTAGCTGTTGTACTTATGTTTTTGGACCAAATCTATCAGATGTTCGGGAGTATGGGGGCACCTATATGGTTGACGATGTTGGGACGTCTGTCTTTCCCAATTTTCCTCTTTCTTGCTGCTGATAGTTTTCACTACACTCATGATCGTATGGCTTTTCTCAGGCGTCTGCTTTACATGAGTTGGTTTATGATCATTGGCAACGCCATCATTGGTAGTATTTTTCATAATGGTAGTATCGGTTTAACCAACAATGCCTTTTCAACCTTCTTTATCACTGGGATTTTTATTTGCTCTTGGGATTTGTTGGCTAAGGGGCTTCGCGATAAATCGAACAAGGAGTTGATTCAAGGGATTGGTGTCTTTCTCCTGCCGATTCTTTCATCTATTCCGGTTGTAATCCTTTCAGGCATATTTGAAACGCCACATGCAAACCCAATCGTTGTGCAGATTGTAGCCTTTATCTTGTCACTTGTGCCAAGTATTATCATGGTTGAGGGTGGCTTTGTCATGGTTATTTTGGGGTTGTTATTCTATATTTTCCGTACCAATCGCATGGCTCAAATCATTGTCTTAGCTGTTATTTCAGTGATTGCCCATCTCTTTGATCCGACAGGAGTTCAGTGGATGATGGTTTTTGCTGCGATTCCTATGTATTTCTATAATGGTGAGCGTGGTAGTGGTAACAAGAATTTCTTCTATATTTTCTACCCAGCCCATATTTATCTCTTGTGGATCCTAGCAAGTTTGTTTAGATAAGATGACAAAGACAGTCCTTGTACTGTCTTTTTTTCGTGCTCAAGAGCCATTTTTATGGTTTGTTTCCTGCTTCTAAAACTGCTATAATTTAAGGCGTAATAGAATCTTGTGATAAGCAAATTGGAGGTATATCATGACAAAAGTAGCAGTAGTATTTGCGGAAGGATTTGAAGAAATCGAAGCCTTGAGCCCAGTGGATGTTTTCCGCCGAGCAGGGTTTGACTGTAACATGCTTGGACTTGAAAGTGCGTCAGTAACTGGCTCACATGGGATTCAAGTTGCTATGGATGGTGTATTTGATGGTAATTTTGCGGATTATGACTTGGTGGTCCTTCCTGGAGGTATGCCTGGCTCAACTAATCTACGCGACAACGAAACTTTGATTGCCTCTCTTCAAGAGGCTGCAAAAGCTGGAAAATATGTTGCTGCCATTTGTGCGGCACCAATTGTTCTCGAACGTGCTGGTCTTCTTGAAGGTCGCAAATTCACATGTTTCCCAGGTGTTGAGGAACAAATTGCTTCTGGCGAGCATCAAACTGACTTGGTGGTTGTTGATGGCAATATTGTCACTAGCCGTGGTGCCGGAACTGCATTAGCCTTTGCTTACGCCTTGGTTGATTTGTTGGGTGGCGATGGTCAGCAGTTGGCTCATACTATGGTTTACGACAGATTGTTTAAATAATCTTATTTAAGACTCTTGTTCAAGAATTCTAACACCTATTGTTAAGAATGTTGACAATTTATGTTACTCTATGAGATGATTGAGAAAGTATCAAACAGAGGGCCTAGTTATAGGCTGGAGAGACCTTAGCTTAAGTTTATAAGCTTTGGTTTTTTCTTTTCTCCTTTGACATCCGTCTTGAAAACGGTTATAATAATCACAAAATAACCTTTAAATGAGTCCAGAGAGGCTTGAAAGGTCGGACAGGTGAAAAAACAGGGTTCTCCTGTAATTTTTTGTGCGACCTTGCCATGTGGCGAGGTTTTTTTGATGACATTTTGCAGTTTAGAAAGGGTTGTCATGATTTTAGTTGAAGATTTAACCATTGTGAGTCAGCGTGAGATTGCACCTCGTATTTTCGAGATGGTGCTTAAGGGAGAGATGGTTGCGGATATGCAGGTTGGACAGTTCGTTCATCTCAAGGTACCAGATCCAAGCAAGCTCCTTCGTCGTCCGATTTCCATTTCAGAGATTGACTACGACAAGAAAGAGGCAACCATTGTCTATCGTGTGGAGCGTGAGGGGACAGCCATTCTGTCTAAGATGGTAGCTGGTCAAACCATTGATACCATGGGCCCTCAGGGAAATGGTTTTGATATTTCCGTTATTGAGGCTGGGCAGAAAGCCCTCCTAGTTGGTGGAGGTATTGGTGTGCCACCTTTGGTTGAGACGGCTAAGCAGTTGAAGGCTAAGGGAGTGGAAGTTGTATCAGTGATTGGTTTTGCCAATAAGGATGCCGTCATCTTGGAGGACAAGCTCAGAGCTTGTGGTGATGTTTATGTGACGACCGATGACGGTTCATACGGTATCAAGGGTTACGTTTCAACGGTTATTGATGGTTTCTCCTGGACTCCAGATGCCGTCTACAGTTGCGGAGCTCCAGGCATGCTTAAATATGTCGATAGCAAGTTTGAAAATCATCCTCATGCCTATGTTTCTATGGAAGCTCGCATGGCTTGTGGTATGGGTGCTTGTTATGCCTGTGTGGTTCACGTTAAAGGAGAATCTGACGCCAAAAATCTTCGTGTTTGCGAGGAAGGACCAGTCTTCCCTACCGGAAAAGTCATCGTCTAGGAGGTTACTATGTCAGAGACTAAATCAGAAAATCGATTAGCTATCAGCCTTCCAGGGCTTGACTTGAAAAATCCTATTATTCCAGCCTCAGGTTGCTTTGGTTTTGGGCAAGAGTATACCAAGTATTATAATTTGGACAAACTAGGTTCTATCATGATTAAGGCAACGACTGCCAACCCTCGTTTTGGTAATCCAACACCCCGTGTGGCTGAGACGCCATCAGGCATGCTTAATGCCATTGGCTTGCAAAACCCTGGTGTTGATGCTGTCTTGTCTGAAAAACTCCCTTGGTTGCAGGAGCATTATCCTGATCTGCCAATCATTGCCAATGTGGCTGGATTTTCAAACGAAGAATATGCGGAAGTCTCTCACAAGATTTCCAAAGCCAGTAACGTCAAGGCTATCGAGCTCAATATCTCCTGTCCAAACGTGGACCATGGCAATAACGGCCTTCTCATCGGACAAGTCCCAGAGCTTGCCTACGCGGCAGTAAAAGCCAGTGTCTCTCACTCTGATGTGCCCGTCTATGTCAAACTGACACCGAGCGTGACTGATATCACAAGTGTCGCCAAGGCAGTCGAAGATGCCGGTGCGACAGGCTTTACCATGATTAATACCTTGGTTGGTACACGCTATGACTTGGCTACTCGCAAACCTATCATTGCCAATGGTCAAGGTGGTATGTCAGGGCCAGCTGTCTTCCCAGTAGCCCTTAAACTCATCCGTCAAGTTGCTCTAGCATCAGACCTCCCAATTATCGGTATGGGTGGCGTCGACAGTGCCGAAGCGGCCATCGAAATGTTCATCGCTGGTGCCTCAGCCATCGGTGTCGGAACAGCCAACTTCGCAGATCCATATGCCTGCCCTAAAATCATCGACCGCCTCCCTGAAGTTATGGACAAGTGCGGTATCACAACACTCGAAGACTTACGCAAAGAAGTTCGAACAGACTTGTTGGGGAAATGAATAAGAATAGCTTCTTTAAGGAATTTAACAAAGGTATAATTACTTTCATCCCCCTTTGACATTCCCATATAAAAGCGCTATAATGGAACAAATTGAACTGAACCTTTAATCGAGTCCAGAGAGGCGAGAAAGGTGTACTGAGATGCTACGGCATCACTAAAGGGTAGGGTCTGCCCTGTTTTCGTGCAACCTTCGCTGACTGGCGGAGGTTTTTTGTGTGAAAGGATATAAGAAATGAGAGAAAATCGTCCTGTTATTGCCCTTGATTTCCCGACTTTTGAGGATGTGAAGGCATTCCTTGCTAAGTTTCCTGCTGATGAAAAGCTCTATGTGAAGATTGGTATGGAACTTTACTATGCGGCTGGTCCAGAGATTGTTCGCTATGTTAAAGATCTTGGCCATAGTGTTTTCCTTGACCTTAAGCTTCACGATATTCCAAATACTGTCAAATCTGCAATGCGTGTTTTGTCTAACCTTGGTGTTGATATGACAAATGTGCATGCGGCTGGTGGTGTGGAAATGATGAAGGCTGCGCGTGAAGGCTTGGGTGAAGGTCCAATCTTGATTGCTGTAACTCAGTTGACCTCTACCTCTGAAGAGCAGATGCGTGATTTCCAAAATATCCAAACGACACTTCAAGAATCAGTGGTTCATTATGCTAAGAAGACTGCTGAAGCAGGTCTTGATGGTGTTGTTTGCTCAGCACACGAAGTCGCAAAAATCAAAGACGCAACAAATGAAGATTTCGTTTGTTTGACACCTGGTATTCGTCCAGCAGGAGCAGCGGTTGGTGACCAAAAACGTGTCATGACACCTGCCGATGCGCGTCAAATTGGTTCAGATTACATTGTTGTTGGTCGTCCAATTACACAAGCTGATGATCCAGTAGCAGCTTATCACGACATCAAGGCTCAATGGAACGGTCAATAAATTTTCAAAAAGACCTTATTTCATAGGAAAATAGATTGAATTAGGTTATAATAAAGAGAAAGAGTAGAAAACGCTTTACGGAGGATAATAATTATGACATTAGCATCACAAATCGCATCTGACTTGCTTGATATCAAGGCTGTTTACCTTAAACCTGAAGAACCATTTACATGGGCATCAGGAATCAAATCACCAATCTACACAGACAACCGTATTACTTTGTCTTACCCAGAAACTCGTACACTTATCGAAAATGGTTTTGTGGAAAAAATTAAGGAAGAATTTCCTGAAGTAGAAGTGATTGCTGGTACTGCAACTGCGGGTATTCCTCACGGTGCTATCATCGCTGACAAGATGAACCTTCCATTTGCCTATATCCGTAGCAAACCAAAAGATCACGGTGCTGGTAACCAAATCGAAGGTCGTGTGGTTAAAGGCGAAAAAATGGTTGTTGTTGAAGATTTGATTTCAACTGGTGGATCAGTACTTGATGCTGTAGCAGCTGCAGAGCGTGAAGGGGCTGATGTTATCGGAGTTGTGGCTATCTTCACTTACGAATTGCCAAAAGCTGAGAAAAACTTTGCTGATGCTGGTGTGAAATTGGTTACTCTTTCAAATTACACTGAGTTAATCAAAGTGGCTAAAGTGCAAGGCTACATCACAGCAGACGGACTTCAACTCTTGAAAAAATTTAAAGAAAACCAAGAAACTTGGCAAGACTAAATATCATGATTGAAGGCGGAACGTTTCAGGCGTTTCGCTTTTTTTAGTATAATTTAGGAAATAATAGAAGCAGGGAGAATATAAGATGTCAGTAAATGAGTGGTCAGATGCAACGGCAATGGCTGAGGCCTTGCGAAATAAGACGGTCAGTCCCCGAGAACTAGTAAAGGATACTATAAGTGAAGCGGAGAGGACGAATACTAAAATCAATGCTATCGTCAGTCAACGTTACGAGAAAGCTTTAGAAGAAGCAGAAACTAGAGACTTTTCAGATAAACCTTTTGCTGGTGTCCCAATTTTCCTAAAGGATTTGGGGCAGGAGCAAGCTGGTGAGCCGTCAACAGCGGGTTCTCGCCTATTTACAAGTTATCGGGCTAAGGAAACGGATAATTATGTTAAGAAACTTGAGGAATTGGGCTTTATTATTATAGGACGTTCTAGCACTCCTGAGTTTGGCTTCAAAAATATTAGTGATGCTCAGGTTCACGGTCCTGTCAATCTACCTGATGATGCGAGGCGTAATGCTGGTGGCTCAAGTGGCGGTGCGGCTGCTCTTGTGAGCTCTGGCATTTCTCCTTTGGCCCCAGCTAGTGACGGTGGGGGCTCTATTCGAATTCCAGCTTCCTTTAACGGCCTAATCGGTCTCAAGCCTACCAGAGGACGAATTCCAGTCGGTCCTGGTTCGTTTCGTGGATGGCAGGGAGCCTCTGTCCAGTTTGCTTTGACTAAGTCTGTTCGAGATACAAAACGCTTGCTTTATCATATGCAGACGTGTCAGATGGAAAGTCCATTTATCTTGCCAAAGCTCAGCAAAGATTCTTTAGACCAACCAGTCAGACCTTTGAAGATTGCTTTTTTGACTGTATCTCCTATCGGTGGTAAGGTATCAGAATCTGCTATTGCGGCGACAAAAAAGGCTGCTAGAGCATTAGAAAGTCTAGGACATCATGTCCATGAAATCACCTATCAGCCCTTGAATGGGATTGAAGCTATGCAGTCTTACTACATTATGAATAGTGTTGAGACGGCTGCCATGTTTGATGGTATAAAGGCTGGTTTGGGACGTCAGATGACGCTTGAAGATATGGAGTTGATGACTTGGGCTATTTTCCAATCTGGTCAAAAGATTCCTGCCAAAGTTTACTCTAAAGTCCTAACTCAGTGGGACCAGTATAGCCATCAGATGGCGAATTTTCATGAATCTTACGATATTCTTCTGACTCCTACAGTTGCGGATGTGGCACCTAAGCATGGGCAGTTTGCCCTCTCTGAAAGCCTACAGAACCAACTCAAGCATATGTCTGAGTTTGATTGGCCAAAGCAACAAGAACTTATTTGGGATATGTTTGCGAATAGTTTAGATTGGACGCCTTTCACTCAACAAGCTAACCTGACGGGACAACCATCGATTTCTTTACCTGTTTATCGTGATGGGCAAGGGCTGTCCCTTGGTGTTCAACTGACAGCCGCCAAGGGAAGAGAAGACCTCCTCTTACACCTGGCCCAACAATTGGAAGAAGATTCGGTTTTTAGTTAGGTATACTCATTCTCGGTTCAAATTTTTGTAAAACCCTTTCAAATAGTGTAGTCTAAGATTATAAGTTTTTAACTTAACTTCATTATTTGTTTTAAGGAGACATATATAGATGAAAAAGAGATTTTTCGCCGTTTTTAGCCTAATCTTGGCTGCGGTCTTTTTGGTTGCATGCTCGTCACAGAGTACAGGTGAGAAGAACTGGGAAAAGATTGAGAAACGTGGGAGCATCAAGGTTGCGACTGCTGGAACACTTTACCCACAAACCTACCACGATGATAAGAATAATTTGACTGGTTATGACGTTGAGATTCTCAAAGAAGTTGGAAAACGTCTTAAGTTGAAAATTGAATTCACTGAGATGGGTGTAGATGGCATGCTTACTGCTGTAAATAGTGGGCAAGTCGATATCGCTAACTACTCACTTGAAGACGACAACAAGAATGTTAAAAAATTCTTACGTTCTGAACCATACAAGTATTCCTTCACTTCAATGGTCGTTCGTGAATCGGATAATTCTGGAATCTCTTCATGGAATGATCTCAAAGGCAAAAAGGCAGCCGGTGCTGCAAGTACAAAGTACATGAAGATTGCCAAAAAAATGGGTGCTGAACTCGTCGTATATGATAATGTTACCAATGACGTTTACATGCAAGACTTGGTAAATGGGCGTACAGACGTTATCGTCAACGATTACTATTTGCAAAAGATGGCAGTAGCCGCTATCAAAGACAAGTACCCAGTTAAGATCAACGACGGTATCTACAGTAACCCTTACTCAACAAGCTTTACTTTGTCATTGAAGAATAAAACTCTTCAAGAAAAAGTTAATAAAGCTATCAAAGATATGAAGAAAGATGGTACCCTTACCAAGATTTCAGAGAAATTCTTTGCTGGTCAAGACGTTACAAAGAAAACAAAAGTTGACTATACTGAGATTGATATCTCTGATGTTGAATAATATGAGCGATCCAATTGGATCGCTTATTTGCTAAAGAAATGTTTAGAAAGTTAGACTTATGATTATTGATTTTTCACTGATTCTAAAAAGCATTCCTTATGTCCTATCAGGTCTGCCTTATACCTTAGGAATCTCGCTTTTAAGCTTTATGGTTGGGAATGTTTTTGCTATCATCCTTGCCTTCATGCGAATGTCACAAAAGCCTTGGTTAAAGTATCCAGCACGTATTTATATTTCCATCATGCGTGGGGTTCCTATGTTGGTCGTGCTCTTCATTCTTTACTTTGGTTTGCCTTATGTTGGTGTTCAGCTACCTGCCCTTCTTTGTGCCTTTATTGGCTTCTCCTGTGTTAGTGCCGCTTATATGGCAGAGATTTTCCGTTCATCCATAGTTGCCGTAGATAAGGGACAGTGGGAAGCAGCTCGCTCTCTTGGTCTTCCTCAGAAGTCTATTATCCGTCGGATTATCTTACCTCAGGCTATGCGTATAGCAGTAGCTCCTCTTGGTAATGTTATTATTGATATGGTTAAGAGTTCCTCATTGGCTGCTATGATTACAGTGCCTGACATTTTCCAAAATGCTAAGATTATCGGTGGGCGTGAGTATGACTACATGTCTATGTATATCCTAATCGCCCTTATTTACTGGACTTTGAGCTTTACTTTAGAACTGCTTGAAGGCTATCTTGAAAAACGTTTAGCTACTTATTGATTTTTGAAAAAATTGTTTGAATATCTAATGAAATATTGAAATTTATTTAATTCTAATCTTATAAATGTGGTATAATAAAAGCGATTTAAAAATCAGAAAGGTCTTTTGGAATGAAGAAGAAAACAGTCGTTGCAACGACACTATCAACCCTACTCGTCTCAACTGCCATCTTGGCTAATGCTGTCCAAGCTGACGAGGTAGAAACTCATGCAGCTGTAACAGCACCAAGCACTGAAGTAGTAGCTACAGAGGCAATTACCAATGCGACATCTACTGCAGCAACAACTGCATCAAGCGAGTCTGCAGCTCCAGTAGCTAGTTCAACATCAGTTGTTACTGCTTCAACAGCTGAAACAAGCGAAACACCAGTTGCCACAGCCAGTGAAACAGCAACTGCAGCCGCAACTCCTACAACAGAAGTCGTGACAAATGCTAGCACAAGTGCCAGCAACGACACTGTAACTGTTCTTCACACCAACGATGTTCATGGTCGTATGGTTGAAGATGATCGTAACGGAGTTATTGGTGATGCCCTTTTGTCTGGTATCGTCAATGATTCTCGTTCAAAAGGAACAACCCTTGTCTTTGACTCTGGGGACTCATTCCAAGGTCTTCCAATCTCAAACAGCTCTAAGGGTGAGGACATGGCAAGCGTCATGAATGCTGTTGGTTTTGATGCCATGACAGTGGGTAACCATGAGTTCGATTTTGGTCTTGACCAATTGCGTCGTTTGAGCAAACAAATCAATTTCCCAATCATCACATCTAACGTTTATGTGGACGGCGTACGTCTTTTCCAACCATCTACAATCGTTGACAAAACACCTGGTGTTGATGGAGATGAAGTAGTTGTTATTGGTGTTACTACACCAGAGACAGCTACTAAGACACACCCACGTAATATCACTGGTGTCTCTTTCACCGATCCTATTACTGAGGTTAAAGCTGTTGTTGACCAAGTGGAATCAAATGCTCGTGCTGAAGGTAAGGAATACAAGACTTATATTGTCCTTAGTCACTTGGGTATAGATACAACAACTCCAGTTGAATGGCGTGGATCAACATTGGCAGAAGCTCTTTCAAACTATGCCCCTTTGAAAGGAAAACGTGTTCTTGTCCTTGATGGTCACTCACACACCCTTCACACAGCGACATACGGCGATAATGTCACTTACAACCAAACTGGTAGCTACCTTAACAATGTCGGCCGCGTCGTTTATAATTCTGACCGTATCTTGTCACATGGCGTGATTTCACACGACGAAGCTAAGAAGAATTATCAAGTTAACCCAACAGTTAAAACTATGATTGATGACATTCAAGCTAAGTACAAGGCAGATTCTTCGAAAGTAGTTATCGAAAATAGTCCAGTTAAACTTAGTGGTGACCGTATGGATGTTCGTGTTCGCGAAACTAACCTTGGTAATGTTGTCGCTGATTCTCTCTTAGATTACGGACAATCAGCCTTCACACACAAGTCTAACCTTGCCGTAACAAACGGTGGTGGTCTTCGTGAAACAATTGCCAAAGACAAACCAATCACTAAAGGTGATATCATTGCCGTTCTTCCATTTGGTAACTCAGTTGCTCAAATTCAAGTGACAGGTCAAAATATCCATGATATGTTTGTCAAATCTCTTGGTTCTATTCTCCAAGTTGACGAAAGTGGTAAAACTGTTCTAGATGAAAATGGTCAACCACTTCTTGAACCATCTGGCGGTTTCCTTCAAGTATCAGGAGCTCGTGTTTATTATGACACAACACTTCCAGCAGAAAAACGTATCTTGTCAATTGACATTTTTGATCCAGAAACTGGTACCTATAAACCACTCAACACTAATGAAACTTACTACCTTGTAACGAATGACTTCTTGGCTGCTGGTGGTGATGGCTTCACAATGCTTGGTGGTCCTCGTGAAGAAGGTCCTTCAATGGATACCGTCTTTGCGGATTACTTGACACATGCAGACCTTTCTAAGTATGCAGTTATCAATCCAAACTCACGTACCATTTCTATTTCAAGTGCTGACTTTGCTGCCTTGAACAAAAAAGAAAATGCAGAAGACCCTACACTTAATCCATTGAGTCCTGTTACGCCATCTAGCCTTGCTGAAGACCTTAAAACAACTAAACCAGTTGTATCTAAAGTAGTAACGACACCTAATGGTAAAGTATTCTTCGTTTCAACAAGAAACGAAGCACTTAAAGAAACAGAAAAAGTGGCAGAAGCTTCTGCTCAAACTGAAGTTCTTCCTACAACAGGTGATAAGGCCTCACACGCTGGACTCCTCGGACTCGGTATGTTGCTAACTCTCTTTGGACTTAGTGGAAAACACAAAGGTAAAGAGAAATACTAAGAAGTTTGCAGATAAAAAAAGAGTTAACCATTTGGCTAACTCTTTTTTGTTTTCTTGTTGTTGCTATGTGTTTTTCGATACTGACTTGGTGTTTGGTCGTAATAGTGTTTAAATTGACGGTTGAAATTTGATAAATTGTTAAAACCAACATCAGTAGCAATTTCCAAAACTGGTTTAACACTATTACGGAGCTCTTCGCAAGCAGCATTAAGTCTTGCTTGAATGATAAATTCGGTACAAGAGGTACCAGTTTGTTGCTTAAAAATCGTCATAAAGTGAGTCTTACTATACCCCATAAGCAATGACAACTTATCAATAGTGAGATTTTCAGCATAATGCTGGTTAATGTAATCAATAATTTCCCGAATTTTTTCATTCTTACGATAATGATCATCAGAAGTCTTTCGCTCTACCAAGCGATAGAAGTAGAAGAGATAGATTAATTCCTCTAGTTTTGACTTGAGAAGAAGTTCATAGTGACGATCTTTCTGACGAATCATCTTAAAAATCTCAAAAAGAAGAGCTTTAATTTCTGTATAACCCTCGTCTGACGGTCTTAGACATTGTTTAAACTTAAAATTGGAATTCTGTAAGGGCTGAAGATAACGGAGACTAAGCAGATCCACCAGAGACTGTCCCAACATATCCAAATGAAAATGAAGAGTATCAGTATGATGAGACTGATTATCTATGGGATGAATCGAATGAAGCTCATTAGGACATATCAAAAAAATATCTCCAGCCTGACTGTCAAAATAGTCATAATCAATATGATAGCGAGCTGTCCCCTCATAAACGTACTGTATTTCAAGCTCAGGATGCCAATGAAATAGAATATCAGGGCGTCCATTTTCGACCATAGTTTCCTCCAGTCGAAAAGGAAGCAGGTTATCATCAAAATCTATCAAATGTTTAAAATCAGTATCAGTAGCTGCTTGACTCATGATTAACCTTTCAAAATCATAGGATAATACCATAATAGCATTTTCTTTCTTAAAAAGCATGAGTTAATCGTCTTATAGTATTGGTAGTTTTTTGGATTACATAATTTTATTTCTGTATTTAAGTATGCAAAATAAAAAGATGACTAAGCATCTTTTTTACATAAATTTAGTTATGTTTATTTTCCTAGGCAGAACTGACTAAAGAGTTGTGTAATGAGTTCATCTGGGGCGGCGTCACCAGTAATTTCTCCTAAAACTTCCCAGGTGCGTGTCATATCAACCTGTAAGAGGTCAACAGGCATGCCTAATTCAAGACCTTGATTGACTGCTTCAAGACTTTCGAGAGCTTTTTCAATGAGTGAAATATGACGAGCATTTGAGAGATAAGTAGCATCTTTCTCCACTAGGCCAGCATTATCAAAGAAGAGCTGATTGATGCGATTTTCGATTTTGTCAATATTTTCATTCTTGAGGACTGAAATTGGAATGACATCTTCGGGAAGCTCTTCCATTTGGATTGCTTGTGGTAGGTCTGTCTTATTTAGAAGAATGATGCGATTGCTATTTTGACTGATTTCTAATAATGTACGGTCTTGCTCTGTTAACGGTTCAGAGCTATTAAGCACAAGGAGAACCAGGTCAGCCTCTTCGAGAGCTTTCTTGGAACGCTCAACACCAATCTTTTCAACCACATCATTTGTGTCTCGAATACCAGCGGTATCGATTAACTTAAGTGGAACACCCTTGATATTAACGTATTCTTCAATGACATCACGGGTGGTACCTTCAATGTCTGTTACGATAGCTTTCTCCTCGCGTAGGAGATTGTTAAGAAGACTAGATTTTCCGACATTTGGACGACCAATGATTGCCGTTGAAAGGCCTTCTCGTAGGATTTTTCCTCGTTTAGCAGTGGCAAGAAGATTTTCTAAAAGTGCTTGGAACTCTTGTGTTTTTTCACGGACAAGAGCTGTGGTAACTTCTTCAACATCATCATATTCTGGGTAATCAATATTAACTTCGACTTGAGCCAAGGTGTTAAGGATTTCTTGACGAGTGTTATTAATGAGATTCTTGAGCGACCCATCAAGTTGAGAGACGGCAACGGCCATAGCCTTATCAGTCTTAGCACGAATCAAATCCATGACAGCTTCAGCCTGAGTCAAGTCCACACGACCATTCAAAAAGGCACGTTTGGTAAATTCTCCAGGTTCAGCCATACGAGCTCCAGAACGAATAAGGAGTTGGAGGATTTCATTAGTCACAGCAACCCCACCGTGAGTGTTGATCTCCACGACATCCTCACGCGTAAAGGTCTTTGGCGCACGCATAACACTTACCATGACTTCATCAATGGTTTCCTCATTTTCGACAATATGGCCGTAATTGATAGTATGTGAAGTAACTGATTCTAGATTTTTTCCTTTGAAAACTTTATTAGCAATAGCAATAGCATCGGTTCCAGATAAGCGAACGATACCGATAGCACCTTCACCTAAGGGCGTTGAAATGGCAGTAATCGTATCAAATTCTTTGGTAATTGACATAGTTATTCCTTTGGATTTTTTCTGTATAAGTTTTAAAATGATTTAATTTCATTGTAACGCAAAAGAGCAGTAGTCGCAAGGATTGGTGCTGATAAAGCCAAGAAAAAAGAGCCTGAGCTCTTTTTGTTTATTTGTGGCGTTCAAAGTATGATTTGGTTTCTTTAATGATGATTGGTGAAAGGACTAGGAGGGCAATCAAGTTAGGCAATGCCATCAAGCCGTTTACGATATCCGCAATTTTCCAAACAACATCAAGTGTGAGGTAACCACCAAGAGCAACCATAACCACAAAAATGAGGCGGTAGAGTGGAAGGAATTTAGTTGATTTGAAAATGAATTCGAAACAACGTTCACCGTAGTAAGACCAACCCAAGATTGTTGTAAAGGCAAAGAGAACTAAAGAAAGTGTTAAGGCAATTTCACCAAAAGTTCCGAAAACAGATGAGAAGGCTGCCTGTGTCATTGGGGCACCTTCTAGGCTACCTGACCATTGACCAGTTACAAGGATAGCAAGACCTGTAAGCGTACAGATGATAATCGTATCAATGAAAGTACCTGTCATCGAAATCAAACCTTGTTCAACAGGTTCTTCGGTCTTAGCGGCAGCGGCAGCGATAGGAGCTGATCCAAGACCTGACTCATTTGAGAAGACACCACGCGCAATACCAAGTCGCATAGCGACCATGACTGTTGCACCAGCAAAACCACCTACGGCAGCTTTACCAGTAAAGGCAGATTGGAAGACCATTTCAAGGACCGGTAAAAGTTGATTAAAGTTTGTAAAGATAACCACAAGAGCTGCTAGGATATAAAGTCCAGCCATAAATGGTACGACCTTTTCAGAAACTTTAGAGATAGATTGGATACCACCAAAAATGATGGCAGCAGTTATAAGAGCAAGTAAGATACTTACGATTTTTGGTGACCAGTCAAAGCTGTTTTGAAGTGAGGCGGTGATTGAGTTAACTTGAGAGAAAGTACCAATCCCCAACCATGCAACTAGGACACCTGCAAAGGCAAAGAAGTAGGCCAAAGGTTTAGCAATTGTTTGCCATTTCCCAGAAAAACCGTGTGTGATGTAATACATTGGACCACCAGATACATTGCCTTGGTCGTCAAGTGTACGGAATTTAATAGCCAAAAGACCTTCGGAATATTTGGTTGCCATACCAAAGAAAGCGGCAATCCACATCCAGAAAAGGGCACCAGGTCCACCAGTTTTAATGGCAGTAGCTACACCGACAATGTTCCCTGTACCAACAGTTGCTGCGAGAGCAGTTGCGAGGGCTGCAAAACTAGAAATATCACCTTCCCCTTTATCTTCAGCAAAGATAAGTTTAAAAGCTTTAGGAAGACGAAGTACTTGCAAAAGACCAAGGCGAATTGTAAGGTAAACCCCAGTTCCTACAAGAAGAACTAGAAGGGGTGGACCCCAGACAAAATCATCAATGGTAGTAAAAAATTCTAACATAAATTTACAATCTCCTTTAACCGAGACGTCAAAAAAGAGGTTTGGCTTAACCAGACCTCTGAGAATACAAAGCTATTACTACAAGTTAAAAAACTTGCGATGCTTTCTGTCCTTTTACCTGAGAGTTTCGGTTGTTACCCCTTGCCCCTTCGGTGTCTTGTTTACAGCTAAGGCTGCTTCAAGATCTCTCCAGAAGTCCGTCAATCACCAGTCATCCTGATGACATCACTCGGTTCTTATTTTATTGTGATTCTATCTTATCGAAAAAACCGAACAGTGTCAACACTAATTTTCATCAAAACTATAAAAATCCGAATATTATTCTTTAGAATGTCTTCCTCTAAAGCTAGAAAAAGCTAGGAATATCAGTAATCTTAAGCAAAGTACTTCCAAATAAAAACAAACAATTATTTTCTAAAGTTATTTCATTTGCATTATGAATAGGGTCTGCATTTTTATCTAAAAAATGATAAAATAGTAGAGCTTATTTTTGAGAATGGAGAATATAATGAACCCATTATTAACTGGTATGAATGACAAACAGGCCGAAGCCGTCCAAACGACTGAGGGGCCTTTATTGATTATGGCTGGTGCAGGATCTGGGAAGACACGTGTGCTTACCCACCGCATTGCCTACCTCATTGACGAGAAAATGATCAATCCCTGGAATATCCTAGCCATTACCTTTACCAATAAGGCCGCTCGTGAGATGCGTGAACGTGCTATGGCTTTAAATCCAGCAACTTCAGAAACCTTAATTGCAACCTTCCATAGTATGTGTGTGCGAATCCTTCGTCGTGAAGCAGACCATATTGGCTACAACCGAAACTTTACTATCGTAGATCCTGGTGAACAACGTACTTTGATGAAACGTATTCTCAAGAATCTGAACCTAGATCCTAAGAAGTGGAATGAACGTGCCATCTTAGGGACCATTTCCAACGCCAAAAATGATCTATTGGATGAAGTGGCCTATGAGCACCAGGCTGGTGATATGTACACCCAAATCGTTGCTAAATGTTACAAGGCCTATCAGGAAGAGCTCCGTCGTAGTGAAGCTATGGATTTTGACGATTTGATTATGATGACTTTACGTCTCTTTGACAAAAATCCTGATGTTCTCGCCTATTATCAGCAGCGTTATCAGTACATTCACGTGGATGAGTACCAAGATACCAACCATGCTCAGTATCAGTTGGTAAAACTCTTGGCATCTCGCTTCAAGAATATCTGTGTCGTAGGTGATGCGGACCAATCAATCTACGGTTGGCGTGGGGCTGATATGCAGAACATCCTTGACTTTGAAAAGGACTATCCTGAAGCCAAGGTAGTTCTCTTGGAAGAAAACTACCGTTCAACCAAGAAAATTCTCCAAGCAGCCAATGAAGTTATCAAGAACAACCGAAACCGCCGTCCTAAGAAACTTTGGACTCAAAATGACGACGGTGAACAAATCGTTTATTACCGTGCTAATGACGAGCGTGATGAAGCTGTTTTTGTCGCTTCAACTATTGATAACATTATTCGTGAAGAAGGTAAAAACTTCAAGGATTTCGCTGTACTTTACCGTACCAATGCTCAGTCTCGTACCATTGAAGAAGCCTTGCTCAAGTCTAATATTCCTTATACCATGGTCGGAGGTACCAAGTTCTACAGCCGTAAAGAAATTCGTGATGTCATTTCTTACTTGAACTTGATTGCCAATCCTGCGGATAATATTAGCTTTGAACGTGTGGTTAATGAACCTAAACGTGGAGTTGGGCCTGGTACGCTTGAAAAGATTCGCACCTTTGCCTATGAGCAAAACATGAGTCTCCTAGATGCATCAGCTAATATTATGTTGTCACCGATCAAGGGGAAAGCAGCTCAGGGCGTTTACGATTTTGCTAACATGATTCTGAATCTACGTGACCAGCTAGACGGGCTAAGTATTACTGAAGCGGTAGAGGCTGTCTTAGATAAGTCTGGCTATCTGGATGCTCTTTCTATGCAACAAACACTTGAAAGTCAAGCACGCATTGAAAATATTGAAGAATTCATGTCTGTTACTAAGGATTTTGATGAAACCAACACCGATGGTACGGAAGATGAGACTGGTATTGACCGTTTAGGCCGTTTCTTGAACGATCTAGCCTTGATTGCTGATACGGACGATGGTGATATGGAAGCAGCAGAAGTAACCTTGATGACTCTCCATGCTGCTAAAGGACTTGAATTCCCAGTTGTCTTTCTTATTGGTATGGAAGAGGGGGTCTTCCCTTTGTCTCGTGCTTCAGAGGATCCAGAAGAACTCGAAGAAGAGCGTCGCTTAGCTTACGTAGGTATTACCCGTGCTGAAGAGATTCTTTTCCTTACCAACGCTAATACACGTACGCTTTTTGGTAAGACTAGCTATAATCGTCCTAGCCGTTTCTTGCGTGAAATTTCAGATGATTTATTACAATATCAAGGTCTAGCACGTCCAGCCAATTCATCATTTGGTGTTCGTTTTACAAAGGAAGAACCTACACAATTTGGTCAAGGCATGAGTCTACAACAAGCGCTTCAGACCAGAAAAGCAAATGCACAACCTCAAAGACATACTGGCGCTCAGCCATTTTCAAAAGCTACTGGCGGACTACCTTTTGGTAAGACTTCAGACTCTGGCAATTCAGCTACTGACTGGGAAATCGGAGATATCGCTCACCACAAGAAGTGGGGAGATGGTACCGTTCTAGAAGTAACTGGAAGTGGCAAGACACAAGAACTTAAGATAAAATTCCCAGAAGTGGGACTTAAAAAGGTTTTAGCAAGCGTAGCACCTATTGAGAAGAAATAGAAAGGGACCGAAAGGTCCTTTTTATAAGCCCTCCCTATCACATTGATAAAAAATTTCTATTAGACAGCTAGCTGTTCTGGGTGTAGAATGAAGGCAACTTTTGTTTTGGAGGACACCCATATGTCACGAGAATTTTCATTTGAAACCTTACAATTACACGCTGGACAAACACCTGATAAGGAAACAAAATCACGTGCGGTTCCAATTTACCAAACGACTTCATATGTCTTTGACGATGCTCAAGAAGGTGAAGATCTCTTTGCCCTTAGAAAACCCGGTAATATTTACACACGTATTACCAATCCAACAGTAGCAGTACTTGAAGAACGTATCGCAGCCCTCGAAGGTGGTGTTGGTGCCTTGGCTACGGCTTCAGGTATGGCTGCAATCACCTATGCGGTCCTTGGTTTGGCACATGCTGGCGATCATGTTGTTGCTGCGACAACCCTCTACGGTGGAACATTTAATCTCTTAAAAGAAACTCTTCCACGCTATGGTGTCACAACAACTTTTGTGGATGTTGACAATCCTGAAGAAATTGAAGCTGCTATCAAAGATAATACCAAACTAGTCTTGATTGAGTCTTTGGGTAATCCGCTTATCAACATTCCTGATTTTGAAAAAATTGCTGAAATTGCTCACAGTCATAAAATTCCATTGGTTGCTGACAATACTTTTGGGACTCCATATCTCATCAATGTTATCTCCCATGGTGTAGATATCGTGGTTCATTCTGCGACTAAGTTTATCGGTGGACATGGAACAACTATTGGTGGCCTTATCGTCGATTCTGGTAAATTTGACTGGGAAGCTTCAGGAAAATTCCCACAGCTGGTTGACGAAGACCCATCTTACCACAATATCAGCTATACACGTGATGTTGGTCCAGCAGCATTTATCACTGCCCTTCGTACACAACTCTTGCGTGACACAGGGGCTGCTTTGGCACCTTTCAATGCTTTCTTGCTCTTACAAGGACTTGAAACACTTTCACTTCGTGTAGAACGTCACGTCGAAAATACGAAAAAAATCGTAGACTTTTTGGAAAATCATCCAAAAGTTGAAAAAGTGAACTATCCTGGATTGCCATCAAGTCCTTACTATGACTTGGCACAAAAATACTTCCCTAAAGGACCAGGTTCTATTTTCACTTTCCATGTTAAAGGTGGGCAAGATGAGGCGCGTACGGTAATTGATAACCTTGAGATTTTCTCTGACCTAGCTAATGTAGCTGACGCAAAATCTTTGGTAGTTCACCCTGCAACAACAACTCACCAACAATTGGCAGAAGCAGATTTGCTAGCTTGTGGTGTCACTCCAAATCAAATTCGCATCTCAGTTGGTTTGGAAAACTCAGATGATTTGATTGAAGATTTAAAACTAGCCCTTGATAAAATCTAAGTATTTTGATACTAAACATTCAAACCAGCTATAGAGCTGGTTTTTTGTTATACTATCCCTATGAAATTTGTTTTTGATTTGGATGGAACCCTATGTTTTGATGGTATGACCATGTCAAAAGAACTACAAGAGGTTCTTTTAACAGCACCAAAATACGGTCATGAGATTATTTTTGCAACAGCAAGCTCTTACAGAGACTGTCTTAGTATTTTGGAGGGAGAATTGAAAAAACTGACAGTAGTTGGCTTAAACGGTGGCGAAGTCTTTCAAGATGAATATTTAGTATCTCAATACACAATACCTTCCCATGCTCTCAGGACGATTGTTAGCTACTGTGATACCTATAATCTCCCTTATTTTATTGATGATACCTTTAATTATGCTATACAAAATCCTAATCAGATTCCTTTCCTTTCAAATGTTGACCCATTAAACAAAGCAAGTATTCTGCCTGTCCAAGAACTTAATAAGCCCATTAAAGCTGTTATTCCACTTGCAGAGCATGAGGATATACGAGAAGATCTTATATTTAACCTAAACAAACTGGGATGTTTAGACCTTACTTACCACGATATCGAAAGGTGTCTATACATTAATCCTAAAGGTGTGACTAAGGCTAGTACTGTTTTAAACCACTTTGGCAGAGAGTTTGTAGCTTTTGGAAATGACCAAAATGATATTTCTCTTTTCAAAAATGCTATATATGGTGTGCAAGTTGGCGATTATCCCTATCTGAAAGACTTTTCGGATGAAGTCATTCCTGCAATTAATACAGTGATTGCTGAAAAAATTAAACTACTGTTTGAAAAGTTCTAAACAAATACTTAGGCTTCTTGCTCTATTTGCAGTACAATAGTAAAAAAAGTATTGGAGGACTAGCATGCCAACATTTATTGGAAAAACAGTTACAGTAGCAGAAGACAAACAACTTCAAGTTGGAGATACCTTGCGTGACTTTAACTTGACAGCAACAGATTTGACGAAAAAATCACTTTCAGAATTCGAAGGAAAGAAAAAAGTTATCTCTATTGTTCCATCGATCGATACTGGTATTTGTTCAACTCAAACGCGTACCTTTAACAAGGAATTGTCAGAACTAGATGATACTGTCGTTATTACTATTTCAGTGGACCTACCATTTGCACAAGCTCGTTGGTGTGGTGCTGAGGGCCTTGAAAATGCCATCATGCTCTCTGACTACTATGATAATAGTTTTGGTAAAGACTATGGTGTCCTTATTGAAGAATGGCACTTGTTAGCGCGTGCAGTATTAGTGGCAGACGCTGACAACAAGATTACTTATGTCGAATATTTAGACAATATCAATACTGATCCAAACTATGAAGCGGCAGTAGCAGCAGTTAAAAGCTTATAAAAGGGAAAGGGGCTCCGGTCTCTTTTTTTGCCTTTCTTACAGTTTTTACTTGCAAAAGTATTAGCTTCTTGCTATTATTGTATAGCAATACTCAATACGGATAGTAAAATATAAAAAGGAGATTCGATGTCTGAAAAAGAAAGACCTCAAATGATTATCGATTACGAAGCTAATACAGACAAACTTGTTCGTTTAGGCGATGTTGTCGATCAATTTAAAGGAAAAGCTGTCCCTGCTAAGGCAGAACCTGGCGAATTCGCTGTCATTAATCTATCGGATATGACACCCAACGGCATTGCTTACGATGACCTAAAAACATTTTCTGAGGAACGCCGCAAACTTTTACGCTTTCTCTTAGAAGATGGAGATGTGCTTATTGCATCTAAGGGAACTGTTCAAAAAGTTGCTGTTTTCGAAGATCAGGGCAAGCGTGAAGTTGTTGCCTCATCAAATATCACAGTATTACGACCTAAGGAAAAACTTCGTGGTTTTTACATCAAGTTCTTTCTTGAGACAGATATTGGTCGTGCCTATTTGGATTATGCTGATAAGGGAAAGGCTGTCCTCAATTTATCAACAGCTGACCTCTTGGACATTAAGATTCCTGAGATACCAATTGTTAAGCAAGATTACCAAATTGCGGCCTATCTACGTGGTCGTGCCGATTTCCACCGTAAGATGGTTCGTGCAGAGCAAGAGTGGGAAAATATTCAGAATAATGTTACAGAAGCTCTATTTGGAAATTAACTAAAAGCCAGCAAACTAGGATTTGTTGGTCTTTTTTTATTATTCTCGTGTATAATGGTAGTAGCAAATATGTTATTAGGAGGTCATTATGACTACCAACACCATAGATTTATCACAACCAGTCGCAACAATCATAAAAGAACATCCAGAGGTTAAGGATTTACTGATTGACCTTGGTTTTAAGCCCTTGTCTAACCCAGCTATGCTAAATACTGTCGGTAAGGTAACCAGTCTAAAAGCTGGCTCCAAGTTAGCTAATATTCCCCTAGATAAAATCAAGCAAACCTTACTATTCAATGGTTATGATGTCATCGGAGACTAATATGGAAAACAATCGTATTCAAATACTCAAAGAAATTCTCCTTGATTTACACCAGGGAGCCAGTCCTGAGAGTGTTCAAGAGCGCTTCAATCAACACTTCAAGGGAGTATCTGCCCTTGAAATCTCTATGATGGAGCATGAATTGATGTCTTCTGAAGATGGAGTTACCTTTGAAGATGTTATGAGCCTTTGTAATGTCCACGCTAACCTCTTTAAAGGAGCTATTGCAGATGTGGAAGTGGCGGACGCTGATCAAGAGGGCCACCCTGTCTATGTGTTTAAACAAGAGAATTTAGCCCTACGTTCAGCTATCCTACGTATTCGACGTATCATCGAAAACATTAGTAAGCCTGAAAATGAAGATTTCAAATCTGACCTACTCAATGGGCTTAGACATCAGATGTCTTTATTGGGACAATTTCATAACCATTACACACGTAAAGAAAAGCTCTTCTTTCCAATAATGGAGCGTTATGGTCATGATTCTCCTCCAAAGGTTATGTGGGGTGTAGACGATGACATCCGAAAACTTTTTAGAGCGGCAGAAGCTAAACTAAAAGAACTTCCAGATGCTGATTTAGAAGAATTTTCAAAGTCCTTCGAAGCTTTTTCAGAAGAATTTGAAGCTATGATTTTCAAGGAAGAAGCTATCTTACTTATGATTCTGCTTGAAACCTTCACGCAGGATGATTGGCTTTCAATTGCCGAAGAAAGTGATGCCTATGGCTATGCAATTATAAAACCTACAGCCGTTTGGAAACCTAAGCGTGAGCGTTTTGAGGAAGACAATACGGAGACATTGCAAGAACAGTCTGGTCTGAGCACTGACGAACATACGGGCAATACCCGAATTATTGATACCCCGGAAGGACAATTTACCATCAGCTTCACCCCAAAACCAAAAACTGAAACTGTCGTAGATAGAGAAACAACGCAACCTTTTGGCAATGGTTATCTTTCTGTGGAGCAGGCCAATCTCATTCTTAACCATCTCCCTTTGGAAATCACTTTCGTCAATAAAGACGATATTTTCCAATACTATAATGATAATGTTCCTGCTAGTGAAATGGTTTTTAAACGAACACCTAGCCAAATTGGACGAAACGTTGAACTTTGTCATCCGCCCAAAGTGCTTGATAAGGTCAATAAAATCTTTGAATTACTAAGAAGTGGAGAGCGTGACCAAGTTCCAATGTGGTTCAAATCTGAACGTTTAGGAAAATTCGTCTATGTTACCTATGCAGCTGTTAGAGATGACAAGGGAGACTTTCAAGGTGTCCTAGAGTATGTGCAAGATATTAAACCTTTCTTTGAACTAGAAAGCGATCTTAAAAGAGATATTGATTAAAAAGCTAGCAGTCCTGCGACTGCTTATGACTATAATCCGTAAGAGGTTAGAGACTTTGCTCTCTGCCTCTTTATGTTTCTACCTAGCTCTTTAGGATTGCTTTTGATATAATTAAAAGTATGATTTCAGGAATTATTAATCTAAAAAAAGAGGCTGGAATGACCAGTCATGATGCTGTATTTAAACTACGCAAAATATTACAAGAGAAAAAAATTGGACATGGTGGTACCCTTGATCCAGATGTTACTGGTGTCCTACCTATAGCAGTTGGAAAAGCGACTCGTGTCATTGAATATATGACTGAAGCAGGGAAGGTCTATGAGGGAGAAATTACCATTGGCTTTTCGACAACTACCGAGGATGCTGGTGGAGAAATCGTCCAAACTACCCCAGTAACTGAGCTAGATGAAGAAACTGTTGACAAAGCAATGGCTAGTTTTGAGGGAGAAATCACACAAATTCCCCCTATGTACTCAGCAGTTAAGGTCAACGGAAAGAAACTTTATGAGTACGCACGCGCTGGAGAAGAAGTAGAACGTCCACAACGTCAAGTGACCATTACCGAATTTGTCCGTACCTCACCCATCGAGCTAGAAAACGACACTGCGAGATTCAGCTTCCGTGTTGCTTGTAGCAAGGGAACTTATGTCCGTACCTTATCTGTTGATTTGGGTGCTAAACTCGGCTACGCGAGTCATATGTCTGCTCTTCGTCGAACAGCCTCAGCTGGTTTAACCTTAGATAAGGCACTAACTCTCTCTCAAATTTCAGAAATGGTAGAAGCAGGGGATACATCCTTCCTCCTTCCCATCGAATTTGGTGTTCAGGATCTGCCAGCAGTACAGGTCACTGAAGATGATGCTAAAGAAATCTCATTTGGTCGCTTTATTGCTATTGATAGCCAAGAACCCTTGGTTGCGGCCTTTTTAGGAGACAAAGTTCTAGCCATCATGGAAAAGCGAAATCAAGTTTATAAACCTAGAAAAGTATTAAGTCAATGAAAATAACTTCTATTAACGATTATAAAGATATCCATCAGGAAAAGGATACAGTCCTTGTCTTAGGCTATTTCGATGCGCTTCATCGTGGTCATAAGGTCCTTTTTGATAAGGCGCGCCAGATTGCTGACGACAAACAGCTTGAAGTAGCAGTCCTTACCTTTAATGAAAGTCCTCAACTGACTTTTCAACGGTATACGGATGATCTCCTCCTTCATATCACAGCACCCAAGAGACGTTGTGATCTTTTTGAAGCCTATGGAACAGATCAGCTTTATTTAACAGATTTCAATAGTGATTTTGCCCGAACGAGTTCGGATGACTTTATTGCTCGTTATATTGATCGTTTAAAAGCTCAAGAGGTTGTTGTGGGCTTTGATTACAAGTTTGGACATCATCGAACAGATGTGGACTATCTTGCCCGTAATTTTTCAGGTACCGTCCATGTGATTGAGGAGCAGCAGAGTGGTGGCGAAAAAATTTCATCAACACGTGTGCGCCAATTAATTCGGGAAGGTAAGGTTAAAGAAGCTAATAAACTTCTTGGCCACGAATTCTCGACACGTGGCATCGTGGTACATGGTGATGCCCGTGGGCGTACCATTGGTTTTCCAACTGCTAATTTTGCACCAATCGACAGAACTTTTCTCCCTGCTGATGGCGTCTATGTTGCTGATGTGGTGATTGATGGTAAACGCTATCGTTCCATGACTAGCCTAGGTAAAAACGTTACCTTTGGGGGAACAGAACTCCGCCTTGAAGCCAATATCTTTAATTTCGAAGGCGATATTTATGGAAAAACAATCGAAGTTTTTTGGCTAGATTATATCCGTGATATGATTAAGTTCAATAATATAGAGGAACTTTGCGCTCAACTGGAGGCCGATAAAAAAATCGCGGAAAAATTTTAAGAAAGCGTAGCCAAAACTAATCAAATAATGTATAATGATTAGGAATGTTAAAGTGAAAGGGGTGTTTGCATGGTAACTTTATTTTTATCACCTAGCTGCACCAGCTGTAGGAAAGCACGAGCCTGGTTGACCAATCATGAAGTTGCTTTTGACGAACACAATATTATCACGAGCCCATTAACTCACGATGAGTTAATGAAGATTTTGTCTTACACGAAAAATGGTACTGAAGATATCATTTCAACTCGTTCAAAAGTCTTTCAGAAGCTGAATATCGATGTGGATGATTTGACCATCAAGGAACTCATTCAATTGATTTCTGAATACCCAAATCTTCTTCGTCGACCTATCATTATGGACACCAAACGCATGCAAATTGGTTTCAACGAAGATGAAATTCGTGCCTTTTTGCCTCGTGATTATAGAAAGCAAGAATTGCGCCAAGCGACCATTCGAGCTGAAATTGAGGGTAACAATGACTAAAGGAAATTATTCCTACCCACTCGATCCATCATGGAGCACTGAGGAAATTACCACAGTGCTTCATTTTTTGAGTCAGGTAGAAAAAGCATACGAGAGCAAGGTTGACCGTGACCAACTCTTGCAAGCCTATAAGGCATTTAAAACCGTTGTTCCAGGCAAAGCACCTGAAAAACAACTAGACAAGGCCTTTGAAGAAGCTAGCGGTTTTTCAACCTATCAAGCTGTCAAAGCTGCTAAAGCAAAAGATAAAGGATTTGTATCACTTGGAAAATAAACTGATTTTCGCCAAAGAAATCATCAAAGAAGCCGGTGCTTTTATTAAAGAAAGTTTGAGTAAAACTATCACGGTCGAAGAAAAGACGGCTTTTGATGATTTAGTAACTAATATTGACAAACAAACACAAGATTTACTCGTGGCACGTATTAAATCCTCCTTCCCTTCAGACAATATTTTCGCTGAAGAAAATGGCTTGGTTCATAATATCAAAGATGGAAATGTCTGGGTCTTGGATCCTATTGATGGAACGGTCAATTTTATTGTCCAACAAGATAATTTTTGTGTTATGATTGCCTACTATGAAGAGGGGCAAGGAAAATTTGGCCTCATTTATAACGTCATGGCTGATCAACTTTTCTATGGTGGTGGCCAGTTTGATGTGTATTGTAATGACAAGTTGCTTCCAGCATATAAAAACCGACCTTTAGACCGTTGCCTAGTCGCTAGCAATGGAGCTATGTATGCTAAAAATTTTCACGGTTTAAAAGACCTTATTGATAAGACCTTAGGCGTTCGTGTCTACGGTGGTGCTGGTTTAAGCATGTCAAAAGTCCTATCTGGTCAAATTTTAGCTTACTTTTCAGTTATTTACCCATGGGACTATGCCGCAGCAAGTATTATGGGAGAAAAATTGGGTTATCACCTTGAGACCATTACTGGAGAACCACTGGATTATTCTAGTCGTCAAGCTGTGATGCTTGTCCCTAAAGACAGACTTGAAGAAATCAAGCATATTATGGGCTCAGAAAATTAATTTGAAACATAAAACCATACTGGACAAATCAGAACAGCAAGTTCTCTTGGTTAGTCCAGTTTTTTGATAGAAAGGAAACTATGCAATTTCCATCAGACTTTATAGAAAAATATAATAACCTCCTTAGAGATGAAGCTGAGGACTTCTTTGCATCTTTTGATCAAGAAGCCGTATCCGCCTACCGTACCAACCCTTTGAAAAAGCAACAGAAGGACTTTCCTGATGCTATCCCTGAAACACCTTGGGGCCATTACGGTAAAATTTCCGGAAAATCTGCCGACCATGCAACTGGTTTGGTTTATTCTCAGGAACCAGCTGCTCAAATGGTTGCTCAAGTGGCAGCTCCATCCAAGGGAAGTCGTGTCTTAGACTTGGCAGCTGCTCCAGGCGGAAAGTCTACTCATCTTCTTAGTTACCTAGATAATACAGGACTGCTTGTCAGCAATGAAATCAATCCAAAGCGTAGCAAAATTCTGGTTGAAAACATTGAGCGTTTTGGAGCGAGAAATGTTATTGTGACAAACACGTCAACTGATAAACTAGCCAAAGTTTTCAAAAATTATTTTGATACGATTGTCTTTGATGGACCATGTTCTGGAGAAGGAATGTTTCGTAAGGATCCTGATGCAATCCAATATTGGCATAAGGAGTATCCTAGTGAACTGGCACAATTACAGAAGGACATCTTATCAGACGGTTTGAAAATGCTCGCTCCTGGTGGACAATTGATCTACTCAACCTGCACCTGGTCTCCTGAAGAAAATGAAGGTGTTGTTGCTTGGATTTTAGAAAATAATCCTGATCTTGAATTGGAGGCAATCCCTAAATTGAATGGCATGAGTGATGGAATTGATTTTCCAGAAACAGCTCGAATGTATCCACACCATTTCAAAGGTGAAGGCCAGTTTGTGGTAAAATTCCAGGATAAGCGCGTGCCTGAGCAAACACGTATCAAAGAGGGAAAATCTAACCTAAACAAGGAGCAGAAGCAACTTTGGGAAGATTTTGCAAAAAAACACCTTAAAACTAGACTGGATGGTTTGCTGCAAGTTTTTGGGGACAATCTCTACCTGCTTCCAAAAGGGCTCCCAGACCTTTCTAAAGTTAAAATCGCTCGTAACGGTTTGCATCTTGGTGTCTTCAAGAAAAAACGTTTCGAACCAAGTTTTGCTCTTGGAATTGCTTTAACATCTGATGAAGTTGTTTCAAGTATAGAGCTAAGTCAAGACCAGTTTGCCCAATACGTTTCTGGTAATGTGGTTACTCTAGATCAAACACATCCTAACGGTTGGTATCAGCTTTTAGTGGACGGCAATGGTTTTGGGTTTGCTAAAGTTGTTGGAAATACGGTTAAAAACTACTATCCTAAAGGATTAAGATTTCACATTTAAAAACCTGTAACCAAACTTTAATATGACTTAGTTATCCTATACTTGTTATAATTAGATAGGTGTCTTTTAACAGCATATCTATGAGACACTTTCTTACTTATGTTACAAAATGTCGGAGGACAAAAATGAAAAAAACAAAAGTCCTTGCAGTGATTCTGTCACTGGCAATGGCCATGCTGGTTTTAACTGGCTGTGCCTCTTGGATTGACCGTGGCCAGTCCATTACAGCAGTTGGTTCTACGGCCCTTCAACCCTTAGTGGAGGCGGCAGCAGATGGGTTCGCTGAAAAGAACCCTGACAATATCGTTAACGTTCAGGGGGGCGGTTCTGGTACTGGACTTTCTCAAGTACAATCCGGTGCCGTTCAAATTGGTAACAGTGACCTTTTTGCCGAGGAAAAATCGGGAATTGATGCTAGTAAGCTTGTTGACTTTCAAGTTGCCGTTGCTGGGATTGCAGTTATTACAAACAAAGAAGTCTCTGTAGATAACTTGACAACAGAACAACTGCGTAAGATTTTCACTGGTGAAATCACAAACTGGAAACAGCTTGGTGGTAAAGACCTAGAGATTACTATTATTAACCGTGCAGCTAGCTCAGGATCACGCGCAACTTTCGATGCAGTGATTATGGATGGTAAATCACCAATCCGTACTCAAGAGCAAGATTCTAACGGTATGGTTAAGTCAATCGTTGCTCAGACACCAGGTGCTATTTCATACCTATCATTTGCTTACCTTGATGATTCTGTTAAAACATTGAAGTTAAATGGATTTGAACCCAAAGCTGAAAATGTTGCAACTAACGATTGGCCGATTTGGTCCTACGAACATATGTATACCAAGGGAAAACCGGATAGCTATACCAAACAATTCTTAGATTACATGATGAGTGACGAAGTCCAAGAAAACGTCGTCGCAAAAATGGGTTACATTTCCATCCATAGCATGAAAGTTACCAAGGATGCTGATGGTAAAGTCTCAAAGAAGAGTGAGGAGTAAGCATGAAAAATGAAGAATTGGTGAAACAATTAACATCACCCTCTAAAAATTCACGCCTCGAGAAGTTTGGTAAAACAATCACTTTCCTTTGCCTGGCCTTGATTGTTTTCATCGTGGCGATGATTTTACTTTTCGTTGCTCAAAAAGGGCTGGCGACTTTCTTTGTCAATAAAGTTAGCTTGGTCGAGTTTCTCTTTAGTGGTGATTGGTCACCATCTGAAGGTAAATTCGGGGCTCTACCAATGATTTTGGGATCATTCGTAGTGACTTTGCTTTCAGCCTTGGTTGCAACCCCATTTGCCATTGGAGCAGCCATCTTTATGACTGAGATTTCTCCTAAAGGGGCTAAATTCCTACAACCCGCTATTGAACTTTTGGTCGGGATTCCATCCGTTGTTTATGGATTTATTGGTCTCCAAGTCGTGGTTCCATTTGTTCGCTTAATTTTTGGTGGAACAGGTTTTGGTATTCTTTCAGGTACCTTTGTCTTGTTCGTCATGATTCTACCAACCGTAACCTTTATGACAACAGATACGCTTCGTGCAGTGCCTCGTCACTACCGTGAAGCTAGTCTAGCAATGGGGGCTACACGCTGGCAAACGATTTGGCGTGTGACACTTAATGCGGCTAAACCAGGTATCTTCACGGCCGTTATCTTTGGTATGGCCCGTGCCTTTGGTGAAGCTCTGGCCATCCAAATGGTTGTCGGAAATTCCGCCGTTATTCCAACTTCTTTAACGACACCAGCAGCAACATTGACATCTGTCTTGACTATGGGAATCGGGAATACAGTCATGGGTACTGTTTCAAACAATGTCCTTTGGTCTCTCGCCTTGGTGCTCTTATTGATGAGTCTTGGTTTCAATATGTTGGTGAAATTCATTACCCGTGAGAGAAAGAGAAATTATGAACGCTAAAAAAATTGATAAAATTGCCATCAGCACACTTTATGTGATTGCTGGCATTATTGTAACAATCCTGGCAGCCTTGATTCTCTATATCTTGGTTCGCGGGATACCACACATCAGCTGGTCTTTCTTGACTAGTCGATCATCATCCTACAAAGCTGGTGGAGGAATTGGGGTTCAACTCTACAACTCATTCTTCCTATTGGTTATTACTTTGATTATTTCTGTGCCTCTTTCAATGGGAGCTGGCATCTTCTTATCAGAATATGCTAAAAAAGGACGACTTACCAACTTTGTCCGTACCTGTATTGAAATCCTATCTTCACTACCTTCAGTGGTGGTCGGACTCTTCGGTTATTTAATTTTCGTTGTTCAATTTCAGTATGGATTTTCAATCCTATCAGGTGCCTTGGCCTTAACTGTCTTTAACTTGCCACAAATGACTCGTACGGTTGAAGATAGCTTAAGAACCGTTCACCATACCCAACGTGAAGCTGGCCTAGCTCTAGGATTGTCTCGATGGGAAACTATCTGTCACGTTGTTGTTCCAGAAGCCTTACCTGGTATTGTTACTGGTATCGTTCTTGCTTCTGGTCGTATTTTTGGAGAAGCAGCAGCGCTTATCTATACAGCAGGTCAATCTGCACCAGCACTTAACTGGAGCGACTGGAATCCGCTTAGCATCTCTAGTCCAATTTCGATTTTCCGCCAAGCAGAGACACTTGCTGTTCACATCTGGAAGGTCAACTCAGAAGGTACGACACCTGACGCCACTGCAGTATCTGCTGGTTCAGCAGCAGTGCTCTTGATTTTCATTCTGATTTTCAACTTTGGTGCACGTCGTTTGGGAGCTTACCTCCATAAGAAATTAACATCCGCTTAAAGGAGTTATTATGACAAAATATAATTGGGACGAGCGTCATATTATCACCTTCCCAGAGAAGGAGCTCGCTCTTGAAACAAAAGACTTGCATGTCTACTATGGTCAAAAAGAAGCCATCAAAGGCATTGACATGCAATTCGAGAAGAATAAAATCACAGCTCTTATTGGGCCTTCAGGATGCGGTAAATCAACTTTTCTTCGTAGTCTAAACCGTATGAATGATACGATTGATATTGCCAAGGTTACTGGACAAATCCTTTATCAAGGAGTCGATGTTAACGCAAGTAATATCAATGTTTATGAAATGCGTAAACATATTGGAATGGTTTTCCAACGTCCAAATCCATTCGCAAAGTCTATTTACAGAAATATCACCTTTGCTCACGAACGTAAAGGTGTAAGAGATAAGCAAACCTTGGACGAGATTGTTGAAACATCACTTAAGCAAGCTGGACTTTGGGATCAAGTTAAAGATGACCTTCATAAATCTGCCTTCACCCTCTCAGGTGGTCAGCAGCAACGTCTTTGTATTGCAAGAGCTATTGCCGTGAAACCGCAGATTCTCCTCATGGACGAACCTGCAGCTTCATTGGACCCTGTAGCTACTATGCAGCTCGAAGAGACCATGTTTGAACTTAAGGAAGATTACTCTATTATCATCGTGACGCACAATATGCAACAAGCAGCGCGAGCTAGTGATTATACAGCATTCTTCTACCTTGGTGATCTTATCGAATATGATAAAACCAAGAAAATCTTCCAAGATGCTGCCCTACAGTCAACCAGTGACTATGTATCAGGACGCTTTGGATAGAAAGGAGCACTTATGACTGAACCAATCATTTCAATTAATGATTTATCGGTGTATTTCAATAAGAAAAAAGCCCTCAATAATGTGACAATGGATTTCTATCCAAATGAAATCACAGCCCTTATCGGCCCTTCAGGATCCGGGAAATCAACCTTGCTCCGTTCTATCAACCGAATGGGAGATTTAAATCCCGAATGGACACTTACTGGTGCTGTTTCATACAACGGTCACAATGTCTACAGTCCTCGAACAGATACCGTTGAGCTCCGTAAAGAAATCGGAATGGTCTTCCAACAACCCAATCCTTTTCCAATGTCAATCTATGAAAACGTGGTTTATGGCCTTCGTATCAATGGTATCAAAGATAAGGCTGTTCTTGATCAAGCAGTAGAAGAATCACTAAAGGGTGCTTCAATCTGGGAAGAGGTTAAAGACCGTCTCCATGACTCAGCACTTGGACTTTCAGGTGGGCAACAACAACGTGTCTGTATTGCACGAGTGCTAGCTACATCTCCAAAGGTCATCCTTCTTGACGAACCAACGTCGGCCCTCGACCCTATATCCGCTGGTAAGATTGAGGAAACCCTCTATAACCTTAAAGAACAATACACCTTGTTGCTAGTCACTCGTTCTATGCAGCAGGCAAGTCGTATCTCACAACGAACAGCCTTTTTCCTTGATGGAGAGCTCATCGAGTATTCATCAACGAAAGACATGTTCCTAAATCCACAACATAAAGAAACTGAAGATTATATTACCGGTAAATTCGGTTAAGAAAGGACAGATTACTAAAAAAATTATGATGTTACGAACTCCCTTCGAAGAAGAATTAGAAAAACTCCACAACCAATTTTACGCTATGGGTACAGAGGTTGCAGCTCAGCTTAAGAAAGCTGTACGTGCCTTTATCAGCCATGACCGTGATTTGGCTAAGGAAGTCATTGAAAATGACGAAATCGTCAACAACTACGAAACCAAACTTGAGAAAAAATCACTTGAAATTATTGCTCTACAGCAACCTGTATCAAGTGATTTGCGTACAGTTATCACCGCACTTAAAGCATCTAGCGACGTTGAGCGTATGGGTGACCATGCCGTTGCTATCGCTAAAGCAACCATCCGCATTAAAGGTGAAGAGCGTCTAACTGAAATTGAAGCTGAAATCAAGAAAATGGGGAAAGCAGTCCGCCACATGGTCGAAGATGCTCTAGATGTTTACTTGAACAGTGACGAACGACGCGCTTATGAAATCGCAGCTTCAGATGAAATCATTGATAACTATTTCCGTGATATTCAAGCCATGACAGTAGAAGGTGTTCGTAAGAATCCAGATGCTGCCTTCGCTGCCAAAGAATATTTCCAAGTACTTATGTATTTGGAACGTATCGGTGACTATGCCCGCAATCTCTGCGAGTGGGTTGTCTACCTCAAATCTGGTAAAATCATTGAACTGTAGGCAAAGCTTCCAATCTATGTTATAATGAGTTTGTATTGAATAATTCAGACCCTTTTCTTTTGTAAAAGAGTCTAATATCGAAACATTTGTCAGTCTGTTTCGATGCGAAAAGTTAGATTAGGAGTATATACGTATGACAGCATCTGTTGCTCGTTTTATCGAAAGTTTCATCCCTGAAAATTACAATCTTTTCTTGGACATTAATCGTTCTGAAAAGACCTTTACAGGGAATGTTGCCATTACAGGTGAAGCCCTTGATAACCATATCTCCCTTCACCAAAAAGACCTTACCATTAGTTCCGTTCTCTTGGATAATGAATCGTTAAACTTCCAAATGGATGATGCTAACGAAGCCTTCCATATTGAACTTCCAGAGACCGGTGTTTTGACGCTTGTCATTGAATTCTCTGGTCGTATTACAGATAATATGACAGGGATTTACCCATCATATTACACCTACAATGGTGAGAAAAAAGAAATTATTTCAACGCAGTTTGAATCTCATTTTGCGCGTGAAGCCTTCCCATCTGTTGATGAACCAGAAGCTAAAGCTACTTTTGATTTCTCATTGAAATTTGATGCTGAAGAAGGCGATATCGCTTTGTCAAATATGCCTGAAATCAATAGCCATTTGCGTGAAGAGACTGGAGTTTGGACTTTTGAGACAACCCCTCGTATGTCTACATACCTCCTTGCCTTTGGTTTTGGAGCTCTTCAAGGTAAGACAGCGAAAACACAAAACGGTACTGAAGTTGGTGTCTTCGCTACAGTTGCACAAGCTGAAAACAGCGTTGACTTTGCCCTTGATATTGCCGTTCGTGTCATTGATTTCTACGAAGACTACTTCCAAGTCAAGTATCCTATCCCATTGTCATACCATCTCGCACTTCCTGACTTCTCAGCAGGTGCCATGGAAAACTGGGGACTTGTTACCTATCGTGAAGTTTACCTTCTTGTAGATGAAAATAGCTCAGCTGCAAGTCGTCAACAAGTAGCCCTTGTGGTTGCCCACGAATTGGCTCACCAATGGTTCGGTAACCTTGTTACAATGAAATGGTGGGATGATCTCTGGCTTAACGAAAGCTTTGCCAATATGATGGAGTATGTTTCAGTAGATGCCATTGAGCCTAGCTGGAATATCTTCGAAGATTTCCAAACAACTGGTGTGCCTCATGCCCTCCAACGTGATGCTACAGACGGTGTTCAGTCTGTCCACATGGAAGTCAATCACCCAGATGAGATTAATACCCTCTTTGATAGTGCTATCGTTTATGCTAAAGGTAGCCGTCTCATGCATATGCTTCGCCGTTGGTTAGGTGACGAAGCCTTTGCTAAAGGACTTAAAGCTTACTTCGAAAAACATCAGTACAACAACACTATTGGACGAGATCTCTGGAATGCCCTCTCTGATGCTTCTGGTAAAGATGTCTCTAGTTTCATGGATACTTGGTTGGAGCAGCCAGGTTACCCTGTTGTTAGTGCAGAAGTAGTTGACGACACTCTTATTCTTAGTCAAAAACAATTCTTCATTGGTGAACATGAAGATAAAGGTCGTCTTTGGGAGATTCCATTGAACACAAACTGGAAGGGGCTCCCAGACACACTCTCAGAAGAGCGTATTGAGATTCCAAATTATAACCAGCTTGTTGCTGAAAATAACGGAGCTCTTCGCCTTAATACAGCAAATACAGCACATTACATCACAGATTATCAAGGTGAACTCTTGGACCACCTCTTAGAGGAATTTGCTAACCTTGATACTGTAAGTAAACTTCAGATTTTGCAAGAACGCCGTCTTCTTGCTGAAAGTGGCCGTATCTCGTATGAAAGCCTAGTCGCTCTTCTTGATCTTGTCGAAAAAGAAGAAAGCTTCTTGATTGCTCAAGCTAAGTCTCAAATCCTCGCTGGTTTGAAACGCTTTATCGATGAGGATACAGAAGCAGAAGTGCATTACAAGGCTTTAGTACGTCGTCAATTCCAAAACGACTTTGAGCGTCTTGGTTTCGATGCCAAAGATGGAGAATCAGATGAAGACGAAATGGTTCGTCAAACAGCTCTTAGCTACTTGATTCAAGCAGACTATCAACCAGCAGTCCTTGCGGCCGCAAGTGTTTTCCAAGCTCATAAAGAGAACATTGAAAGCATCCCTGCAAGTGTCCGTGGTCTCGTTCTCATTAACCAAATGAAACAAGAAAACAGTCTAACTCTTGTTGAAGACTATGTCAATGCATATGTAACAACAAATGATAGTAATTTCCGTCGTCAATTGACTCAAGCAGTTTCATACCTTAAAAACCAAGAAGGTCTCGACTACGTGCTAGGTCAGCTTAAAGACAAACATGTCGTTAAACCTCAAGATTTGTACCTATGGTATATGAATTTCCTCAGCAAATCATTTGCACAAGAAACCGTTTGGAACTGGGCGAAAGATAACTGGGATTGGATTAAGGCAGCTCTAGGTGGCGATATGAGCTTTGATAGCTTTGTTAATATCCCAGCTGGAATCTTTAAAACACAAGAACGTCTTGATCAATATATTGCTTTCTTCGAGCCACAAACAAGTGATAAAGCCTTAGAACGTAATATCTTGATGGGAATTAAGACAATTGCTGCACGCGTAGACTTGATTGAAAAAGAAAAAGCTGAGGTTGAATCAGCTCTTAAAGATTATTAATAAGTAAAACAAGCTTTCCATGAAGGAGAGTTTGTTTTTTGTGTGTAATATTTACATAAATTTAGTTATGTTTATGAATGGTCATAAAATGATTTTAGCATAATTAAATTTATGTAAAATAAAAAATAACCACTCCAAATAGGAATGGTTAGACTAGGGTAATTATAAATTATCTAGAGCGTTTTTTTGCTCATCATTGACGATATGAGTATAAAGATCAGTGACCTGAGTGGAAGCATGGCCAAGTTGGTGGCTAACTAAAACTTGAGACTTGGTAGCATCATAAAGACGTGTTGCCAGAGTGTGTCGTAGTTTATGGGGAGTCACACGTATCTTGAAATCCTGAGAATATTTGGCAACCATTTTTTCGATACTTGAAGCATCAATACGGTTTGGAACCCCTCGATATTCCGTTAAAAATAGGGCAAGGTCTTGCTTTTCAGCCTTATAGCGTTTATCACGGATACTAAGATAATTTTCAAGATAAGGTTTTGCAAAACTTGCTACATTAACTGAGTCTCGTTTGCCACCTTTTCGAGTAACATCAATGACCATCATTTTCAGATTGATATCTTTAAGGTCCAGGTTAACAGCCTCAGAAAGTCGAACCCCTGAAGCCAGTAGCAAGGCTATTATCGCTAAATCACGTTCTTTATTCTTGTAAAACGAAGATTTTGCGCGATTTGAGAGCTTAACTTCGTATTCATTTTCGACATAATCAAGAAATTCCATGGTTTCATCGCCTAGAAAGAGTTTCTGCTTGATATTCTCAGCACGTGCAGCTAGAGTTTCTTTCTTTTTCTTAGTAGAAACTTTTTTCATGACGTTACGATAGAAATATGGCTCACCGTCAGGACCCTCGACCTCCTCAGTTAAATACTTATAGAGACTAGATAGAGCTGAAAGCGTACGGTTAATGGTTGTTTGAGAAACTCCCTGTTTCTTGGAATAGGTATTTAAGGACGGACGTTCACGTAGAAAGAGCACAAATGACTCCATGTCTTTTTTAGTTAGATTTTCCAGGGTTTTGATGTCAATTGAGGCAATATCATGAGCATCTGAAATACCTGAGTCAATCAACCAGTCAAAAAAGCGTTTATATTCCTTTAGGTATTCGTATAAGGTCGTAAAAGAATATGGAACCGATAGTTTAGACTGATAATACTCCAAGACAAACCAAGGCATAAGAGATTTGTATTCTTCAATTTTTTCGAGTAAGAGTTCACGTTTCATTTGTTTTTTTCTCCAAAATTACTTAATAGAAGTATATCACACCCTTATCTTTCTTTCAAGAAAATTACAGTTTTTCAGAAAGATGCTATAAGATGTTTTTCACTTAAAGACTTTATAGGTTTAATGTCCAAATATATAAATACCACACTAAATCAATCCTAAACCAACTTTTGAAAAAATCTTTATGGTTCTTTGACTTTTAAAAATCTTTATAACGTATTATTTACTTTTAGAATTTTCCCAAGAAAAAACAACCTGGAGTTTTCCAGATTGTTCAAATAATGATTAAGCTACGATAGCTTTTGCAACGTCCTCGGTTGTCATACGTGAGAAATAATGTGTTGTGTCAATGGTTTTAAGTTTAGCCAAGACATCTTCGTACTCGTAAGGTACACCGACCAGCAAGTTTTCAATATCAGATACATCTCCAATACCAAAGAAATCTCCGTAAATCTTAACAGATTTAATGATAGAATTTTCAACATTGGCGTAAGTTGAGATCTTACCAGCTGGGTAACGAACGTTACGCTCTACTGTGTATTCTGGTGATTGACCGTATGTCCAGTCCCAAGTATTGAATTGCTTCTCATAAGACTCTTGAATCTTAGCCAATTCATCCTCAGAAAGGACGTATTCAGTCATGTCAGGGTAAAATTCCTTCATTTTTTCCAAGATTTTATCTGAGAATTCATTTACTGTGATTTTTTCTGGTAATTCATCTACGATGTTTGTTACACGAGCTCGTACAGATTTAACACCTTTTGATTCAATTTTGTCTTTGCTGACTTTGAGGGCTTGGCCAAGAACGGACATATCAACGTCAAAGAGCAAGCAACCATGGTGCATCATACGACCTTTATAGTAAGCTTGAGCATTTCCACAGAACTTTTTACCGTCGATTTCAAGGTCATTTCGGCCAGTAAATTCAGCTTTAACTCCCAAATCAGCAAGTGTCGCGATTACTGGTTGAGAGAAAGTCTTAAAGTCAAATGCCCCTTCATCTGCCTTATTAGAGATGATAGTATAGTTGAGGTTATTCAAATCGTGATAAACAGCGCCACCACCAGACAAACGACGAACGACCTTGATACCATGAGCATCTGTATATTCTTTGTTAATCTCTTGAATGGTATTTTGGTGCTTACCGACAATGATAGCTGGACGGTTAATCCAAAGAATGAACAGTTCATCTTCATTCACCAATTCACGAAAGGCATAGGCTTCCAAAGCAATATTATAGGCAGGATCATTTGATGTGTTTACAATATATTTCATGAGGTCTCCTCTTGTAATGTGATACTTATATTATAAAGGAAAACGGTGACAAAGTACACGAAGACGCCTTAGGTATAAGGATTTTCATGATATAATAGTAAAAAATATATGGGGAGTTTTGGAATGATACAAAATCCTAGTAAATTAAGTCTCTTTTTCTCGAGGCTAACCAGTAAAATAAATAAAAAGGTCAAAATAGCATTTGTTCTGCTTCTTTTTGTTGCTCTTGGAATGTCTCTCTATAATGCCTACCAAAGAGCTTATAAGCCTTATCTCTACGATAAAAACAATTACTATTACAAGGCCTATAATTACAGCGTTAAGAAGATAATACCTCAAAGAAAAGTTGTCAAAGATATTGAGATTGAGGTCCTACACTTCGGAAAAGACGATTTCCCTGATAATCTGTCTACATATAAGGTCGGCCATTATATCGATAAAGGAATTGATCCCCGCAGACTTTTATTGCATATCACTTTTACTGATAAGACCAAAATCACTTTACCATTTGGACAGGTAACTTCTACTGAAAACTTTTTCGACCGTTATGAACGCTATTTTGACCGTAAAGTTTTTGAGGTTGGTCCGGGTTTTGATGAAGAATGGTTTTCGAATGCAGAGAATTACAGACAAATGATTCAGCGTTTCCCTGGATTACATGATAAAACAATGGATGCTGACTTCGAGTTATATCTAAGGGACTTCCTATTTATGATAGTTCCTGGTGATACCCTCTACCAAACTGGGGCTGTGAAAGATGGTGTCAGTGAATACCACTTTCAGTTGAAAAATCCTAAATCAGGAAAAATGCAAAGCTATATAATCTACGGAAATGAAGGAGACATCCCACTCTGGGATTGGCAGGCTCCCTTTGTTACCTTTGATAAGGATTTTGCTAACAAAGAAAGAATTCAGGAATTCTTCGATGACTACGAAATTAGAGAGTATGGAAATTATTGGAATGGCATCTACCATATACAATTCCCTCACTTAAATTCATTTAGAGGTGACAGGTACAACTTTTATAAAATGGCTTTTTACTCAGATGAATTTACAAATTTTCCACTAAGCCTCGATTTAACAGGGAAGAGCGAGGATTTTAAGATTACCATTACAGATTCTTACCTACAAGAAAAATCAAGAACTGCAAAAGATGAAATCCATTATCTAAAATACTCAACATCTAAAACTTATGATTCATCAAATAAAGAAGCCTATATGAATGATATACTGAATTATCACTCATAGGTAACATAACATTATTTATGTAAACACAGCTAATTTATCTATTGGCTGTGTTTTTTTCATGCAAAAAAACAAGACCATTTCTGATCTTGTTCTTCTTCTATGCAACTAGATTATTATTTTGTGTGCCAGATGTCTTTGTCATACTGTTCGATTGTACGGTCAGATGAGAAGAATCCTGCTTCAGCAATGTTGTAAACAACTTTTTTGTTCCATGCATCTTGATCTTCGTAAGCTGCATATACTTCTTCTTTCTTGTCGATGTATTCAGCCAAGTCAATCAACGTCATGAACCAGTCTTTAGAGATAAGTTCTTTGTGGAGACGTTCCAAGCGTTCTTTATCTCCAACTTTAACGAGGTCTTCGCTTACGATAAAGTCAACAGCTGCTTTGATGTTAGCATCTTTTTCGTAGTAATCACGTGGTACATAACCTTCTTTTTCATAAAGGTCGATGATTGTATCAGAATCTTTACCAAATGTGAAGATGTTTTCTGGTCCTACCAATTCAGCAATCTCAACGTTGGCACCGTCCATTGTACCAAGTGTAAGGGCACCGTTAAGCATGAATTTCATGTTACCTGTACCTGAAGCTTCTTTAGAAGCCAATGAGATTTGTTCTGAGATATCTGTTGCTGGGATGAGGTGTTCAGCAACTGTTACGTTGTAGTTTTCAACCAAGTGAACGTTGAGGTATTTGCTTACTTCTGGATCATTGTTGATGAGTTCAGAAAGTGACAAGATCAAGTGGATGATGTCTTGAGCAATAACGTAGGCAGGAGCTGCTTTACCACCAAAGATGATAGTGATTTTACGTTTTGGAAGGTTTCCTTTTTTGATTTCCAAGTATTTGTGGATGACATACAAAGCGTTCATTTGTTGACGTTTGTATTCGTGGAAACGTTTGATTTGTGTATCAACGATTGAGTTTTCATCAAGCTCAATACCTTTGTTGGCTTTAAGATAACGTTTAAGTGACAACTTGTTATCATATTTGATTTCAGCCAAACGTTTGTGAACTGCTGGATCATCAGCAAAGGCAGCTAATTTTTCCAATTGAGTTGCGTCAGTAAGGTAACCATCACCAATCAATTCTTTGATGTAGTCAGCAAGTTCTTGGTTTGAGAATTCCAACCAACGACGGAATGTAATACCGTTTGTTTTGTTGTTGAAGCGTTCTGGGTAAAGGTCGTAGAATGGTTTCAACTCAGAAGCTTTAAGGATTTCTGTGTGAAGTGCTGCTACACCGTTAACGCTTGTAGAGAAGTGGATGTCCATGTGAGCCATGTGAACACGGTTGTGTTCGTCAATAATTTGAACACGTGGATCTTCGTATTTTTCACGAATGATAGCATCCAATTTCTTGATGATAACAACAAGGTGTGGAACGACTTCTTCAAGGTAGTCAAGAGGCCATTTTTCAAGGGCTTCAGCCAAGATAGTGTGGTTTGTGTAACCAACCATTTTGCTTACGATAGCTACTGCTTCATCAAATTCAAATCCATGTTTTTCTGTCAAAAGACGGATCAATTCTGGAATTACCATTGATGGGTGAGTATCGTTGATTTGTACATAAGCGTAATCTGGAAGGTCGTGAAGGTTAGAACCACGTTCGATAGCTTCGTCAATCAAAAGTTGAGCAGCGTTTGATACCATGAAGTATTGTTGGTAAATACGCAAGAGCTCACCTTTACGAGTTGAGTCGTCTGGGTAAAGGAAAAGTGTCAAGTTCTTTTGGATTTCGTCTTGATCAAAAGTGATTCCTTTTTCAATCAAATCGTAATCCAAACCGTTGATATCGAAGAGGTTAAGGTAGTTCTTAGTTTCTTTCTTGTAACCCAAGATATCCAAGCGGTCCAAACGTGATTTCAATGTGAAGTTTTTGAATGGAACATCATAAGAGATATCAGTTGGTACCAACCATGATTGATCTTCAATCCAGTAGTTTGGTTCTGCATCTTGTTTGTTATCTTTGAAGACTTGTTTGAAAAGACCACAGTGGTAGTTAAGCCCAACACCTTCACCGTTGATGCCAAGTGTTGCCATAGAGTCGATGAAACATGAAGCCAAACGACCCAAACCACCGTTACCAAGAGATGGTTCTGGTTCAACGTCTTCAACTTCGCTGATTGATTTACCAGCAGCAGCCAATTCAGCTTTAACATCTTTGTAGATGCCCAAGTTGATCAAGTTGTTAGACAAAAGTTTACCAATCAAGAACTCAGCTGAGATGTAGTAAACTTTACGTTTGCTATCGTTTTTAGGTTTTGGAGCAGCTGCTTCTTTTACGAATTCCAACAAAAGATAGTAGATTTCTTCGTTTGAAAGGTCTTTAAGATTTTTGTTTTTTGCTTCAACATATTGTGTAAATGTAGCCATTTTATTTATTACCTCGATTATATCTTTCTGTAATATCTGTCAAAAATTCTTTCTTGTCTACAGTGATTTCACCTGGAAGCATACGCCATTTCCAGTTTTCACCAACTGTGTTAGGGAAGTTTGTACGGCTATTTTCAGGTTTATCAAGGATATCCTGCATAGTCGCAATAGCTGTGTTGCTTACTGTAGCAAAGAGTGTGCGAAGGAGAGCACGTGTAATTGGTTCACCTTGACGACGGTTAATGTAAGCATCAGTGTAATCACGTTGCTCTTGCGTCAAGTTGTCGTACCAACCGTTGATTACTTCGTTATCATGTGTACCTGTGTAAGCAACTGAATGTTGTGTGTATACATGTGGAATATCAATGCTGTTTCCAGTAGTATCGTAGAAACCAAATTGAACAATCTTCATTCCAGGGTAACCACAGTCTGCAAGAAGTTTACGTGTCTTATCATCAATGTTACCAAGGTCTTCGGCAATAATTTTAAGATCACCCAATTCTTCTTTGACCACTTTGAAGAGGTCATAACCAGGTCCAGGAACCCATTCACCATTTTCAGCAGTTTCATCTCCACCAGGAATTTCCCAGAAGTCAGAGAAACCTTTGAAGTGGTCGATACGCAAGTAATCATAAAGTTTGAATGATTCTTGAATACGGAATACCCACCAAGCATAATTTTCAGCTTTATGTTTATCCCATGCGTAGATTGGGTTACCCCAAAGTTGACCAGTAGCTGAGAAGTTATCTGGTGGAACTCCGGCAATGTAACGTGGTTTACATTCGGCATCTAGTTTGAAGAGGTGTGGTTGAGTCCAAACTTCAACACTATCAGCTGAGATGTAGATTGGCATGTCACCAATGATTTGAATACCATTTTTGTTAGCATAGGCTTTAAGTTCTGCCCATTGGCTAAAGAAGAGGTATTGCACTACTTGGTGGTAAGTGATGACATCAGCAAGTTCTTTGCGAAGTTTTTCAAGAGTCGCCTCATCGCGTTTAACCGCTTTTTTATCATCCCAATCTTGAAGCGCTTTGTTATCAAAGTGTTCTTTGATAGCCATGAAATCAGCATAATCTGCTAACCAGTTAACATTTTTAGTTTTAAAAGCTTCGAATTTTTTAGCTTCTTTTTTATCTGCCAAGATAGCTTTTACTGCTTTTTCAAGGATTGGGCGACGTGCTTCATAAACTTTAGCATAGTCGATAAACTCTGGATCTGATCCAAAGTCAGCGCCTTTAACATCAGCTTTAGTTAGAAACTTGTCACGAATAAGGAAATCCAAATCGATGAAGTGTGTGTTCCCCGCTACCGCAGAGAATGATTGATAAGGTGAGTCCCCATAACTTGTTGTAGTAAGTGGCAAGATCTGCCAGTATGTTTGTTTTGTTTCTTTCAAGAAATCAACAAAGTCATAGGCTGCTTGACCGAAAGATCCGATCCCGTAGTCACCTGGAAGTGATGTGATGTGCATCAATACACCGCTTGCTCGTTTGTTCATAAAGTTTACCTCAAATTATTTTTTACACTTATGATTATAATGCAAACGTTTGCACAAGTCAAGAATTTTTAGCAAAAAAATAGAAATTTTTTTATTTTTTCTTGAATAATTGTTCGAAAAACAAACGCTTACAATTTGATAGAGTTTTTTTAAGCCGATGCTTCTAGTGAATTCCGGATAATAGTCATCTTACATAAAATAAAAAAGTAGCCGGCTAATTTACTAACCAACTACTTAGATTCTCCTTAAGATATTATGAATGCGTTAAGACGCTTTCTCTTTCTATAAGTTTAAATGGAATGATGACTTTCTGTGACTTGTTCTTAGTTGACTTAAGGAGTCCCATAAGACTTTGTACACTTTCTTTAGCAAGTTCTTGGATATTAATATCAAAAGTGGTCAAGAACGGATGCATGATTTCTGCAAAAGTAGAATTATTGAAGGAAATGATAGCATAATCTTCAGGTACTCTAATTCCTTCATTGTTTAGCCATTGAATGAGACGAAGGGCGATAAGGTCATCCTTGACAATCAAAGCTGTTGGAGAAAATCTATCTAATTCCTTCTTTAGCTTATCGATTGTTTTAGATGAAAATACAAGTTCAGGTAAGATTTCTAATTCTAGTTCATCTGCTGCTTCTTTATAACCTCGATAACGTTCCTGTCCTACTTGACCAAAAAGGTCATCCGTAATAAAACCTATTTTTTTATGACCATGAGATGATAAATAAGTCACTGCTTCCTTACCTAAGGCCTTATTGTCATTATCGATGTAGGTAACCTTATCTTTTGTATCACCTGCAGCTCCAATGACGACAAAAGGAACTTTTTCATTTAGGAGATAGGATTTAACAGGATCATTCTTCTCAGAGTAGAGAATAATGAAACCATCAGCTCGTTTTTGGCGATGCATGAGTTCGACTTGTTTAACCAATTCATCCAAACTAGCACCTGTAGCAATACTGACGACCTGAGAATTGCGACTTGCTTCTTCATTGATAGCCGTTAGAATTTCCATATAGAAGGGTTGACTGATATTTTCTCTATGCGCCAAAGGAGGAAGAATCACACCTAAACTATGAGTTAAGCCGGTTGCCAACATCTGAGCTGCAAGATTGGGGACATAACCTAATTCATCCATAGCCGCCCGCACCTTGTTTTTTGTTTCTTCAGAAATGGCTGGATTATCTTTTAAGGTCCTACTAACCGTTGAAGGACTTACTCCTGCTTTTTGGGCAACATCCTTAATTGTAGCCATTATTTTCCTCTCATTCTCATAAATATTTATAGTCGTAAAATACAAGAACAATTATAACCGATACAATTTAGTTTTGCAATCGTTTGCACAAAGTTAAAATTTTTTTATAAAATACTTGACAAATGATGAAAGCGATTGCATAATGGTTATCGTAAACTAAATTTCTGGAGGAAATAGAAATGAAAAAATGGCAAAAGGTATTACTTGGTAGTGCTGGACTTCTCGTGGCTGGGTCGCTCTTGGTGGCTTGTGGGTCAAACTCAAGCAAGAGCTCAAGTTCAGATAGCAAGACCTTGAAACTTTGGGTACCAACTGGAGCTAAGAAATCTTACTCAGACACAGTAGCACAGTTTGAAAAGAAATCTGGTTACAAAGTTGATATGGTAGAAATGGAAGATCCAAATGCCCAAGAAAACTTGACTAAAGATGCTTCTACTGCTGCAGATGTCTTCTCACTTCCACATGACCAACTCGGTAAATTGGTAGACGCTGGGGCTATCCAAGAAATCCCAGAGCAATACTCAAAAGAAATTGCTGAACAAGATACTGAACAAGCTGCTGTAGGTGCTCAATACAAAGGTAAAACTTACGCATTCCCATACGGTATCGAAACTCAAGTTACATACTACAACAAATCTAAACTTAATGAAGAAGATGTGAAATCATATGAAACAATCACTTCTAAAGCTAAATTTGGTAGCAACTTGAAAGAAGTTAACGCTTATGTAACTGCTCCTCTCTTCCTTTCAGTTGGTGACACACTCTTTGGTCCTAACGGTGAAGATGTGAAAGGTACTAACTGGGGTAACGAAGCTGGTGTGAATGTTCTTAAGTTTATCGCAGCTCAAAAAGACAATAAAGGCTTTGTTAATGTCGATTCAGCTAATATGATGGCTAAATTCGAAGATGGTTCTGTTGATGCTTTCCAATCAGGACCATGGGACTACGCTGCAGCTGCTAAAGCTGTTGGTAAAGACAATCTTGGTGTTGCTGTTTACCCAACAGTTAATATCGGTGGTCAAGACGTTCAACAAAAAGCCTTCATGGGTGTTAAACTTTACGCAGTTAACCAAACACCATCTAAAGGTAACGCAGAACGTATCGCTGCTTCTTACCAATTGGCACAAGCTTTGACAAGTAAAGACAGTCAAAATAACCAATTCACTAATGAAGACCGTCACATCATCCCAGCTAACAAAGAAGTTCAAGCTTCTGAAGCTGTTCAAAAGGATGCACTTGCACAAGCTGTAATTACTATGGGTTCATCTGATCAGTACACAACTGTTATGCCTAAACTTAGTCAAATGTCAGTCTTCTGGACTGAAAGTGCTGCTCTTATGAGTGATGCATATAACGGTAAAATCAAGGAAGACCAATTCCTTACTAAATTACAACAATTTGATAAAGATTTGGCAGCAGCTAAATAAGAATCCTAACTATGAGAAGGTAAAGAGGCAGGTCAGGTTCCTAGCCTCTTTATCTATCACTAATTAAACATTTATCTGAGGAGATATCTATGTCACAAACAATCTACGACACAACTCCTATGCGCCAGGTCTTCAAAGAAGGTACATGGGATGTCAAATTATCCTTTCTGGTAATGGGATTGGCAAACTTGGTCAACAAACAGTTCACCAAGGGCTTGCTCTTCCTCCTTTCTGAGATTGCCTTCTTAGTAGCCTTCGTTATCCAAATCATCCCTGCACTTAAAGGTATGATTACCTTAGGGACTCAAGAACAAGGTGAGGCCGTTAAAGAAGTTAATGGGGTTAAGCTTACTGTTCAGGTCGCTGGAGATAACTCTATGCTCTTGTTGATTTTTGGACTTGCTTCACTAATCTTCTGTGCAGTCTTCGCTTATATTTACTGGTGTAACCTTAAGAGTGCTCGTCATCTCATGGCTCTCAAACAATCTGGACGTAAAGTTCCTAACTTTGTCGAAGACTTCAAGACCTTGGCCGATGGTCGTTTCCACATGGGACTTATGACTATACCATTGATTGGAGTTTTGCTCTTCACAATCTTGCCTTTGATCTACATGATCTGTTTGGCCTTTACTAACTTTGACCACAATCACCCAGCACCTAAATCACTCTTTGACTGGGTTGGTTTCTCAAGTTTTGGTGAGGTTTTACAAGGTCGTATGGCTGGTACTTTCTTCCCACTTTTGACATGGACCTTGATTTGGGCAGTTGCTGCAACAGCAACAACTTTCTTCTTCGGTATTGTCCTTGCTCTCCTGCTCAACACTAAAGGACTTAAATTCAAGAAAGTTTGGCGTACACTCTTTGTTATCACTATCGCCGTCCCTCAGTTCGTATCCCTTCTTTTGATGCGTAACTTCCTTAACGACCATGGGCCTTTGAATGGTTTGCTTCAAACCTTGCATCTCACTAATGGACCAATTCCATTCTTGACTGACCCTCTCTGGGCTAAGTTCTCTATTATCTTTGTTAATATGTGGATTGGTATTCCATTCACAATGTTGGTCGCAACTGGTATCATCATGAACTTGCCAACTGAGCAGATTGAAGCTGCTGAAATTGATGGAGCAAGCAAATTCCAAATCTTCAAGAGCATCACTTTCCCACAAATTCTCTTGATCATGGCACCATCGTTGATTCAACAATTCATCGGTAATATCAATAACTTCAACGTTATCTACTTCCTTACTGGTGGTGGACCTACTAACTCTGAATACTATCAAGCGGGTTCAACTGACCTCTTGGTAACTTGGCTCTACAAACTGACTGTTAGCGCCAAAGACTACAACTTGGCATCTGTTATCGGTATCTTGATTTTCGCCATCTCTGCAACATTCAGTCTCTTGGCCTACACAAGATCATCTTCATTCAAGGAAGGGGCTGCTAAATAATGAAACGTAAGAAAAATCTTTACCTAACTGGTACTTATATTCTATTGACAGTTCTAGCTGTTATCTGGTTGATTCCTATTATTTGGATCTTCCTTACAAGTTTCCGTGGTGAAGGAGCTAATGCGGTGCCTTACTTCTTCCCTAAGACTTACACTTTTAATAACTACATCAAACTGTTTACCAGCGATGCTTACCCATTTGGAAAATGGTTCATCAATACCTTCATCGTTGCCACATGTACATGTATCCTCTCAACTTTGATTACCGTAGGTATGGCCTACTCACTTAGCCGTATTAAATTCAAACACAGAAATGGCTTCTTGAAATTGGCACTTGTACTTAACATGTTCCCTGGATTCATGTCAATGATTGCGGTCTACTACATTTTGAAGGCCCTCAATTTGACACAAACCTTGACCTCTTTAGTCTTGGTATATTCTGCTGGAGCAGCACTTGGTTTCTACATTGCGAAAGGTTTCTTTGATACCATTCCTTACTCATTGGATGAATCAGCAATGATTGATGGGGCAACTCGTCTTCAAATCTTTACCAAGATTACCTTGCCACTTTCTAAACCAATCATCGTCTACACTGCCCTCATGGCCTTCATGGGACCTTGGGTAGACTTCATCTTTGCATCTGTTATCCTTGGTGACGTTAAAGATAAATATACCGTTGCCCTTGGACTCTACCAAATGCTTAACCAAGACGCTATCAATGAATGGTTCCTTCCATTTACCTCAGGTGCTATTATCATCGCCATCCCAATCACCCTTCTCTTTATCTTCATGCAGAAATACTATGTTGAAGGTGTAACCGGCGGATCAGTTAAATAATAAAGGATAAATGATATGACAACTCTTAAACTGGATAAAATTTACAAAAAATACCCAAATGCAACTCACTACTCTGTTGAAGATTTTAGTATCGACATCAAAGACAAGGAATTCATCGTTTTCGTAGGTCCTTCAGGATGTGGTAAATCAACAACTCTCCGTATGGTTGCTGGTCTTGAAGAAATCACTGAAGGTAAACTCTATATTGATGGTGAAGTGGTTAATGACAAATCACCAAAAGACCGTGACATTGCCATGGTATTCCAAAACTACGCACTTTACCCACACATGACTGTTTATGAAAATATGGCCTTTGGTCTTAAACTTCGTAAATATAAAAAAGACGATATCGACAAACGTGTGCGTGAAGCTGCTGCTAGCCTTGGATTGACTGAGTTCTTAGATCGTAAGCCGGCAGACCTTTCTGGTGGTCAACGTCAGCGTGTAGCTATGGGACGTGCCATCGTTCGTGATGCTAAAGTCTTCCTCATGGATGAACCTCTCTCAAACTTGGATGCTAAGCTTCGTGTGACCATGCGTGCTGAAATTGCTAAAATTACTCGTAATATTGGCGCAACAACCATCTATGTTACCCACGACCAAACAGAAGCCATGACTCTTGCTGACCGTATCGTTATCATGAGTTCTACTAAAAACCCTGATGGTTCTGGTACTATCGGTCGTATCGAACAAATTGGTACCCCTCAAGAACTTTATAATGAGCCAGCTAATAAATTTGTTGCTGGATTCATCGGAAGTCCTGCTATGAACTTCTTCAATGTTAAGGTTGATGGTAACCGTATCACTAACTCTGAAGGTTTGGATATTGCAATCTCTGAGGGTCAAGCTAAAATCTTGAAAGAAACAGGTTACCAAGGCAAGGAAGTTATCTTTGGTATCCGTCCTGAGGATGTTTCAAGCCGTCCAATTGTTCAAGAAGTTTATCCAGATGCCAATGTAGATGCTGAAGTCGTCGTTTCAGAGCTTCTTGGTGCAGAAACAATGCTTTACCTAAAACTTGGAGAAACTGAGTTTGCTGCCCGTGTTGATGCGCGTGACTTCCATAATCCAGGTGAAAAAGTTAACCTTACTTTCAACGTTGCTAAAGGTCACTTCTTCGACGCTGAAACAGAAAAACGTATCAGTTTGTAAGATAAAAAAATCAGCCCTCTTGAGCTGATTTTTTGTTTGGCATGATTAACCTACATTCTAACTAATACTTCCTATCACTCACTAAACATATCTCTTTCAATCTATGATATAATATCCTTTGGCACCTCGACACCGCCTACGAAGGGAGGTGAGTTTGCCTATGATGGATTTACTATTCAAAACTATCATCGGACCTATTGTGGTCGGTGTTATCCTTCGTCTGATCGACAAGTGGTTAAACAAGGATAGATAGTGCTAAAAAAGACCCCGAGCTTATGTGGAAGTTAGCTTGGGGTCTTTTCTTGCCTATGATATAGACTTACTATTCAATACAAGTGTATTATGTCATAAAAGCTTAGAATTGTCAAGAAACTTGAAGATAACCTTTAGATAGAGATCTTAGTCTTTAGTCTTGTCTTCTTCGTCTTTTTTATCATCAGTCTTATTTACCGCTGCTTTAAATTCTGCTAACATTTTACCGATAGATTGTCCAAGTTCTGGCAAGCGTTTAGGACCAAAGATGAGGAGGGCTCCTAGGACGATAATGATAAGTCCTGGAGCTCCGATATCACGTAGAATTCCCATGAAATCTCCTTTCTATTTATCTTTATATTTTCTTTGTTTACGTTTATAAATGAGCTTACTAAGAGCTACGCTAACTTCATAGAGTAAGATTAAGGGAGCAGTCATGGCCAAGTCACTAATAAAGTCGGCTGGTGTCAGAACGACTGCCAATACCAAGAGAATGAAGTAAGCATAGCGTCTATAGTGTGTCAGAAATACTGGTGTCAATATACCTATAGAGGTTAGGAAACTAACAACTACGGGAAGTTCAAAGAGAACAGCCAAAGGCACTGTCGTATGCAGTAAAAAACTAAGGTAGTTTTGTGCTGTAATTTGTGTATCAAAGAGTCCTTCACCTAGCTTTAAAAGCACTTCTAAGATAGCTGGACTCACAAAATAATAACCAAAGGCCAAACCCAATACAAAACAGACAAAAGTTGCTGGAATATAGGCAAAGATGGCACGCGCTTCATTATCCCTCAAACCAGGTTTTACAAACTGCCAAATCTGGTAAGTGGTAAAGGGCAAAGTGACCGTAAAAGCCATGAGACTGGCTAAGCTAATGTAAATCCAGAGAATATCGTTAGGACCAAGAACCAATAAGGGCTTATCAAATCCTCTAGTCAGATAAGCATAGAGCTCCCCAGCAAACAATAGGGTGACACAGAAAACTAGGAAAAAGCATAACACTACTGCAATAAAACGTCTCCGAAATTCCACCAGATGCTCAACAATGGTCATCTCGTCCTTACTTCTTGCCATGCTGTTTCACCGTTACAAAGGCAATAATAACAATAAAGATAAGTTGTGGAATTAGGACTTCCCAGCTTGGATAGATACCAGCCCAATCAATTGTTGGGAAACCACTAATCAAATGATTGGACATCATATTAGTCAACTGAAGGGCATGAATGCTGACACCGAGCATCTTGAAGGCCAAGGCATAAATCAACCAAGTCAAAATAAAGAAGATACGATGCGGTTTAATATAGTGACTAGCTTTAGTCATAGCCACAGCAATAATAACAAGAACTGCAATGGCTAAAGCAATACCAATCAAGAAATTAGCTGTCGTGATACGTGGGATAATACCAACATAGAAAAGGATGGTCTCGGCACCTTCACGGAAAACAGCCAAGAAACTGAGGGCAAACATGGATACAAAACTTCCAGTAGCCGTCACCGTCTTCATCTGGCGATCCATAAAGTCATTCCACTGTTTGACTGAAGACTTGCTGTGGAGCCAGATTCCAATCAGAATCATCATCGCAACTGCAAAGATACCAACGCCACCTTCAATAATTTCACGGTTAGCCCCTGAGGTCACAGCTGGAAAGACAACTTGTAAGATAACAGCTATAAGTGCGCTGGCAAGAACACCAGCAATGGCTCCACCATAAACCCATTTGAGACCCTTACGCATCTTGGCTGCCTTAAGAGTTGTCACAAGGGCCATAACAATGAGGAGGGCTTCGATCCCTTCACGCAAGAGAATCAACATGGCATCAAAGGCATTATAAGAAGCACTGGTATCGATAGCTGATAGGTCTGTAATCAAGGCTTGCAGTTTGTCCTGATAAGCTTTTTCTTTCCCCTTAACCATGATAACCGGTGTTTCACTCTCCACGCGCGTATAGAGGCTTGGGTTAGTCGTGCTCACGTCACCTTCAATGGTTGGCCAGATAGTGATGAACTTCTTCATAGTTGCCGCAGCCGTTTTTTCATCACCTGATTGGAATTGACCGAGAGCTTTTTCCAAGAGCTTAATACCATCTTTTAGGGTTAAACTTGAGCTTGTGCTATCAAGAGGGACGCCCTTGATAAAGTCATCAATCCCACCCTTGAGATCATCATAGGATGACTGGATGCTGGTGAAATCTGTAGGCTCCGTCTCAATGCTGCTGCGCAAAAGTGAAATGGCCGTCTCAATCTTGCCGTAGTAGGCAGTACTATGGTCACGGACAACAGCTTCATTTCGCGTCCAAGCATTATTCAATTCGCCGTAAGTTTTGCGGGTCGCAGTTAGGTCTTTAGCCGTAATGGCATCCTGTAAGTTCTTGAAATAAGGATTGAGACGGGTCTCAAGTTTTTCCTTTTCGGCATCCAAGTCAACAGGATTTTGCTCTTTCTCAAATTTAAGAAGGGCTGACGAGATAGAGGTTAGGTCCTCTTCTGTCACGTCACCTTTAATATCAAGAGCCTTGCTGACTTTTTTACCAGCCTTGGAATCGTGATTTTCCTTTGTTTCGAAATCAGTCTTAATCTCACCGACTAATTCCTTAGCTTTTGCTTGATCCTTGCTTTGAACAGCTGTTGTTGCATCTGTGATTTTGATATAGAGATCACTATAGGATTCAGCAGCAACTGGATAGGTCCAAAATAGAGCTAGAAGTCCAATCAAAACGAGGAGTTTATTCAAAGAGTGCTTGACCAAGGTAGCCTCCTTTCTCCACGCCAGCAAAGCAAGCAAATAGCCCACTTCCGATATGGGTGATATACTCATTCATCTTGTCTACAGCACCAAGATTAGTCTGTATTTTGACAAAACGGTCTGGGTCCTTCTGGTAGGCAATGAAAATCAAGCCTGCATCAAACTGGCCAGTTCTCTCATCAATGCCATCAGAATAAGAATAGGAACGACGTAAGATAGGAAGATCTACTTCTTTAGCCAAACGGACATGCGAATCGACTGGTAGTTTTGACAGATCTACTTCGTCAAACTCATCTTTCTTACCAAAGGGAGCACCTGATTCCTTATAGCGGCCAAAGGTGTTTTCCTGCTCCTGCAAATTGGTACGATCCCAAGTCTCCAAGTGCATCTGTACTAGACGAAGAGCCATATAAGAACCACCCTTCATCCAATCTTTACTATCAGTCCAGACAACCTTGTCGAATTCCTTTTCCGTCGTAACATTGGCAGTACCGTCCTTGAAACCAAAGAGATTTCGAGGCGTCTCCTTACGGTCTCCGATAGCTGCAAAACCAGATTTGCTCCACTTCATGGTGATTTTATTACGACCTTTGCGGATCAGATTTCGAACAGCATGAAAGGCTACCTGTTCATCATCCGCACAGGCTTGAATAACGATATCTCCACCCGTATACTTGTCCTGCAACTGCTCCTTTGGAAATGGAGGCAAATCACGGAAGAGCTTAGGACGTTTAGATTCCAAACCAAGTTTTTTAAGAAAATCAGCCGAGACACCAAAAGTCAAGCTCAAGCGATAGGGGTTGAGTCCCACTGTTTCACCTGTATCTGTTGGAGGTAAGAGGGCATTTGAACCATCTTTTTTGACAAGCTCTCCATCGACCAATTTACTACTATAGTCTGTCCAGTCTTTAAAAAGCTGAATCACTTCTTTTTTATCAGTTGTGTGAAGATCTAGCACCACCAAGTAGCAAGCCTTCTGCATGGGAGTCGTAATCCCAGCCTGGTGCTTACCATAGAAGCTAATATCCTCATCCCCATCAAGGGCTTTTTTTGTTGAACTATCCTGATTAGCGAAAAAAGCAGATGCACCAGAAAGACCAAGCGCTAGCCCAGCCCCTCCAATACCTGCTTTTTTAAGAAATTCACGACGGTCCATTTTTTGATCTAAAAATTTTTCGTCAGTCATTTTTCTTATTTCCCATCTAGGATAACACCCATTTGTGATAATGGTTCACCAAGTTTAGTTACAGCTTCGGCCAATTCCTTAGTATCTGCCTCACTCAAATCTGTATAAGACTTATAGTTTTTCTCATCAATCATGTGTTTGTCCAAAAGACCATTGACATTCTTGAATTCTGTTTCCAAAGTCTTAACAAGCTTAGCATCTTTCTTTTGAATCAATGGCTTGAAGAGTTCAAAGATTTTTTCTGCCCCTTCAATATTGGCACGGAAGTCGTAAAGATCGGTGTGTGAGAAGACTTCTTCTTCACCTGTAATCTTTTGAGTAGCAACTTCATTAAGAAGGTCTACTGCTCCAGTCAACATGATATCTGGAGTGACTTTAACAGTTGCAATTTTAGCCTTGAGTTCCTTGATATCGTTGACCAATTGATCTGCATAGGCAGCTGTACCATCAGTCGTGTTGTCTTGCCACATGATACGCTCAATACGGTGGAAACCTGACCAGCCATCTTCTGATTTATTTTCGTCCATGTAATCAACCAAACGGTAGTCGATTTTCACGTCAGACTCACCAAAGCTTTCAGCAATTGGTTCTGAACGTTCGTAAGCCATACGAACCAATGGGTATTGTTTCTTGGCTTCTTCAAGATTTCCTGACTTGAGGGTTTCACTGAATCCTTCAGTATCTTTCAAAAGCTGATCGATTTCGCCTTCAACGAAAGTCTTGTAATCACTTGTGGCCTGCTTCAATTGTTTTTGCTCACTGGCTGTGAGTTTTGAGCTAGTTGAGCTAGAATTACTTGAATTACCAGATTTGGCACAAGCCGTCAATAAAAGTCCTGATGCCAAAAGAACAACACCAAGTTTGCTAAGTTTTTTCATGAATGTCTCCTATTTTCAAGATAGTGTTCGACATTTGTCGTTATATATGTGAATCGTCGTTTTATCATTAATAAAAAACGAACGATGATAAGTCAATAATGATCTCTCGTATGTAAGAGAACAATATCTAAACTAACAGAAGAAACCAGCACTGTCAACGGTTTTAGGCTATTTAAGAACTATTCTAAAGAGCAGATAAGAATGATTCTAAATAAAAGAAAAACAACAGGAAATAACCTGTTGCTACTTATTATTTTGTACGACGTTTTCGAAGGAATCCTAGACTAAGAATACTTAGCAGACCTGCTACAAAGAGTCCACGATTTGTCTTTTCACCAGTGGATGGCAGTTGTTTATCAGTCTGATGACTAGCTTCAGTCTTAGCCTGACCATTATCACGATTAACAAGTTCAGCATCTCCAACAAGGTCCTCTTTACCTGAAGCCTTGACATTTGTTTTAGTTGCCTCAGTATTTTTACCACCAAATGACCCGGTCTTTTCAGAAGGCTGATCTACTGCCTCAGTTGGTGTTTTAGCATTAGTCAAACGAATAATAGTCGCTGTTAGTGGATCCAAGGTCAAGATGTGATTGTTGATTGCAACACCTGATAACTCACTAATTCCGGATAAATTGACTTGACTGCCATCTGCCAAAACCAGATAGGATAGGCTATTTGTAATCTTGCTCAAATCAAACTGACGAGCCTTGCTATCAGCATTGACATAGACAAGGTAACGGTCTCCATTCGAAGCAATAGTTTGGTATCCCAATACCAAATCTTCTTGAGCGACATTGTCCTGACCAGGAACTGTCAATAGCGTTAGACGTGCATCTACATCTGCTTTTGATTTGAAATTGAAGGCATCTGTCGACTTACGTAAGGCGATCAACCCTTTGGTAAAGGCGCGAGTTTTCGTATTTTCTGGGAATGCCTGACTATCAGTTGCTTTAGTCCAATCAAAATGATTGACGGCATCACTAGAATCATAAGAATCATGGATAAAGTAAGGATAGTCAAATGGATTGCCCTTTTCATCCACTAAGAGATGTGACTTATTCGGCACCTTGTCCTCAGACACAGGATAACGGTAGGCAGGATCACGGAACTGTTTGGTGCGGCCGTATTCCTGACCAGAGTGAATAAATGGTGTTCCCTGAGCAGTCAATACCATGAGGTTTCCTAGACGCAAGCGACGATGAATTTCAGCATTATTCTCAGGCTTGCTTGGATCCTTCTTGATTGATTGGGCAATAATATCAAAAAGGGTCAAATTATCGTGAGCAGCAATATATTGAATCACATCACCTGGAGAATCAGCTTCGAAGTTAGTTGGTTGTGCCTTGATATTGTCAAAGACCTTATTAATATCACGTTTGCCACCTGTGATAAAGGCAGGTGTCCCCTCGTTTGGATAACCTGATTTGAGGGTGTTTCGAATATCGTCTGAAAATACAGCTACGGTATCTGTGTCTTTCATCCAAGACTGATCGGCAGGCTGAACAGGGCTATTTTCATCGCCAGTATAAGTCACCCAGCCCTCACCAAGCATAATGAGGTTTGGATTAAGGGCACGTGCAGCATGATAAGCTTGCTCGATACTTTCAGCATCATGGTCACCCATCATATCAAAACGGAAACCATCCACCTTGTATTCCTTAGTAAGATAAGCAATGGAATCCACCAAGACACGACGACTCATATAGTGAGTCGTGCCTAGACGCCCCCCTCCAAAACTCGAACGAGGAGTGCCATCAGCATCCATAAAGTGATAATAATTTGGCTCAAGGTCTTCAAAAATAGCTGTCTTAGCTGTATGATTATAGACCACATCCAAGATAACGCCCATACCGTGGGCATGAATAGCAGCAACTAAATTCTTGAATTCTTCGATACGTTTAGCTGGTTCACTTGGGTTTTCAGAATACATACCCGTCAAAGAGAAATAGTTTTGTGGATCATAGCCCCAGTTGTAGTTACTATCACTTGATGCATAGGCATCCAAACGCTTCCCATTTTGCATTTCATTGACAAAATAGTAGCTTAATACTGGTAAAAGCTGAATATGGGTAACACCGAGATCTTTAAGATAATCCAAACGCTCTGCAAAGGCTGCGAAAGTCCCAAACTGGTGTTTCAATTCAGCTGAGATAGCCTTATCAGAGGTGAAATCTCGGACATGAGCCTCATAAATGATGGCATCTTCTCGAGATTTAAAGTTTGGAATCTTAGCGTAGTCAAGATCTTTTGGTCCATAATTAGCAGGATCTACAAAGGCAGCCTTGGCAATCTTGTGTTCAGGTCCCTTGCTGGTATCGTCACTATTCCAAGCAGCCAAAGACTTAGCATAAGGATCCAAAACGATTACAGACTGATCACCACGTTTAATGCGATATTGATAGAAATAACCTGTTAAGTTTTCCAAACCAAGATCAGTCGCAAGCAAGTCAGCTTGCCAAGTCCCTCGAAGTCCTTTGCTTAGAGCATGTTCAGCAAGAACCATGTCTTGATTATTCTTATCATAGACAATGATATCTACTTGATCTGCACTTGGTGACCAAAGTGTCACATGTGCCTTAGTACCATTCTCTTGAAGACGGGCACCCAATTCACCATCGTAACTGTAGAGCGCATCCTTCAATTGCCAACTCTCAGACGTTTTAAAACTATCATTGCCCAAAGTGACCTTGTAAGGCAGATTTTCCGCAGCAAAATCACCTGTTAATGTAGCTTTTTTGAGTTTAGTATCCAAGTTAAGCTGTTTAAGAGTTGCACTGTTACCATCCTTATCCGTCACCTTAAGGTCTTTAAGAATATCCTCAGATGAGACCTCGTCTAAGTTGGTGAAGCTAAGTTCGATTTTGCTTGGACTAAGCTGCTGAGCCCCAGTCAAACGCACATCCTTGACAAAGTAAGGGTTGGTGTAGACTGTCGGATCAGTATCTCGTACGAAAAGCTGACGAGATTTTTTCAAGTCACTAAATTTATAATCATTTGGTTGAATTTTCACATCATCTCCAGTTTTGCTCTCATCTAAGAGTAAAAATCCTATCGATTTTGCCGCTTGTGTTAGTGGAATATCTAAGTAGGCACCATACTTACCATTCGGTTGGAAATTGACACCATCAGGCCAATTGCTTGGAGCATCCTTAACGTCACCCCAATACCAGACAGACTTATTGCTATAGTCAGCATCCGTACGGAAATAATTGATACGAACGTGGTCTTGAGGGATAGGTTGATAGCTGTAAACTTGGAAATCCTTGTCAATCCAGGCCTCATTCATTTGAGGGCTAAGAATTTCGACTGCTTTATCCCCTGAAAGGTTCGTTCCAGCAGCATTATTAATCAAGAAGCTAAGTTTTTTAGGTGTTGAAGACAATTTCACATCTAAATAGACACCATAATCATCCTGTTTAGCTTCAGCAAATGAGGTAGCCCCTGTCGGCCAGGCACCTTTCTGAGATGATGGTGTCTCAACATCATCCCAAGTCCAAAGACCAAGAGACGACTTGTCTTGACTTGGCAACTCTTGGAAATGCAAGCGAATAGTCCCCTCAGCAATAGGATCCTCAGACGCATTCGTAAGAGCTTGACTATTATTAGTACTTACTGTTTTTGGCGTGTTTTCGCTAGTTTCAGTTAGCTTGGTAGTCTCAGTAGGGCTAGTATTTTCTTCTGGAAGAGAAACTGGCTCATTTACCTTGGAAACTGAATTATTCTCAGCTGTTACAGGAGCTGCTGGCGTTTCAGTTACTAGTCCACTGGTAGTAAGACTAGAATCAGCTGGTTCTACCTGTGTGCTTGATTCGGTCGTTGATACTGCTTCATCTGCCTTGACGACTTGAACAGCAGAAAAGCTCAAAAAAATAGCTCCAATGGTTACAGAAGCCAAACCTAACTTGTACTTGCGAAGGCTATAACGAAGGATTTTTCCATCATTAGCTTGAGTATTTCTTTTCATAGAAACTCCTTTTGTTAACGTTTTCATGTTTTTTAATATACCATTTAGCTTTCATTTATGCAAGCGTTTTCTCTATTTAAAAATTAAAAAAGAGATAACCATAAGATTCTCTCAATCTATTAATTATAAATAGAATAGTAACGCTTAATCCCTGCCACAATTGCGTTAGCTAAAGTCTCCTGATAAGCAGAGGTATTCAATCGAGCTGCTTCTTGAGGATTTGACAAGAAACCTAGTTCAAGAAGGACTGCTGGCGCTGTCGTTTCACGCAAGACCGCAAAGGTTTGACGTTTCACGCCTTGATTCTGAGCACCAGTCGCATTAATCAAGCTAGACTGGATGGCATTGGCCAAGGTATCACTCATGCTCAAACGAGTCGGATTAGCATGATAGGTCGCATTAATACGTGATGGATATTCTGCATAAGGTTGGTAATAATAAGTCTCAATACCCTGTGCTGCAGAACT
>NZ_JACLQS010000005.1:0-127893 GCF_016648815.1 Streptococcus sp. 9.1
TTTAGCTTACAGAACTGCTTGTGAAGCTCTAGAGGATGAGTTCGAGTAAATGTTGCACTTATTCTTGCAATTTATCATTCGAAAAAGATTTAAAAAGCATACCAGAGGTAGACCTTCTATAAAACTATTTTACTCTAATCGGTACACGTCCAAAGTTTTGTTCGCAAAGCTCGGGGTTACCTAATTGATAAACATTATCCGCTTGCTGCGTAAGCATGTCCCAAGGCTCCCTTCCAATCCGAGCCACTATATCCACAGACTTTTTCACAGATTTGAGATGAGCCTGCCCTTTTTGAGAAAATCCAAGCACATGAATGGATTCAGGCAAAGGCTTTTCCACAGCTCCAACCAGAATATAGGTCAAAAGACGACGTACACGTGCTTTTGTATAGCGTTTGGTTGCTACCTTATCCACCAATTCCTCCACAGAAGAAACCTCACGAATAGCAGCTTTTAAACGACTGGCAATCTCTTCATTTACCTGGAAAACACTAGTCAAATCGGGATTTGTAAGAATCTGATAAACCAGCAATTGGAAATAATTATCCCAAGAGACCTGTGGAGAAGTCTGAAAAAGTTTGCTATTGGGCATGAACTTATCCACAAAATCACTATCTTGCTTGTGGAGACGTAGACTGGTCGCTGAGGCGAAAGATACTTTCTTGTCTGAGGAATGATAGCCAGCCCCTTGTCTCTGGATAGGAGTCAACTTAATGCCCCTACCAGCACAAGCTTTGGCATAGGCTAATCCTAGAATATGGTTGGGGGTATTGCCAGTAAAGTCCACACTAGCAAACTTTTCCCACATTTTTTGCGTCTTCTGTGGATAAGACAAATCACTAGGCAAACTTTCCACAAAAGCTTCCATTTCCTCGGACTTTTCAGCATAGACATCTGCTATCGCCTGGTAGTCTAGGACTTCTTCCGTACCAAAAGTAAGGCAATCAATTCCCAGTCGGGACAAGATATCGACGGCTCCAACCGCAAAATAATCAGCAGACTGAACTGCCGTAAAGAAAGGCAACTCAACCACGAGGTCAGCCCCATTTTCCAAAGCCATCTGAGCTCTAGTCCACTTATCCACAATAGCTGGCTCGCCTCGCTGAACAAAGTTCCCAGACATGGCAACGATTTTTACGCCTTCAGCCTGATCCAAGAGATACTTGTGGCCGTTATGAAAAGGATTGAACTCAGCAATAATACCTGTAACTGTCATAGCTCTTATTTTTGCGCCACAAAGAACCAACGTGCACTAGTTTCAGTCGGTTCCTTATCCTCGAAATCAGCGTAAAGTTTGAAGGATTTGAAGCCAGCTTGCTCCAACAAGATATCATAAGTCAAGACCTCATAGGTACGCTCCTCATGGACCTCATCATGTCGGCTAAAGCTTCCATCTTCCTCTTGGACAAAGAAGGTCAATTCATGAACAATAGAATGCGGTGCCGCATCCTCATAGGTATCCCAAAGCATAGCAAAGTCTTCTGCATTTTCATGGTAGGAATAGCCAGGAAAAACCTCATCCGTCTGATAGGTTGAGTGCACATCAAAAATGAAGACGCCATCCTCATTAAGGGCATTGTAAACCTCCTTGAAGACATCCCCAACCTCTACTTCGTCCTGCATATAGCAGATTGAATCTGAGTAGCAGGTCACAAAGTCATACTTGCCTGCTTTCGATAAATCCAACATGTTGCCTTCAATAAAGTCAATTTTCTGTTTGGCAGAAGCTGCTCGCTTCTCAGCAATTTTCAACATATCAGCACTCAAATCGAGTCCAGTCACATCAAAACCAGCTTGAGAAAAACGTACAGATTGAATCCCAGTTCCACAAGCCAATTCAAGCAATTTCTTTTTATCCTTAGTCTTTGGCAAATGACGAAGCGAAAAATCCGTCCACAAATCGTAAAGACTATCATCCATAACAGCGTCGTAGACCGCCGCAAAAGTTTCATAAGTAGCCATAATGATGATACCAAGTCCGTCCGTAATCGGAATGAAAATTAGGGGGAGTGAGACAGAACGAGTTTTTTTTTAAAATCGTTCGTTGTCTCACCCCCGCAAGGCTGATTAGGTACTCTTCCGAGCTTAAAAAGCGAATGAAGAGTCCAATCAGCTACTGCGCCAAATAATAAATTTTAATATTGATTATTTGACATAGAACTATCTATTTTCCGACGATTACAGGACGGGTTCAAATCCTTTCTAAGATACAAAGAGCGTTAAAAGCAAAAAAATAGGAAACATTCTGTCATATCGCTAGATACAAAGGAAGTTTTTCTTTTTCTCACAGCTTTTAGCTCGTGTTCAGTTAACAAACCAACCAAACACAAGACTCTATCCTTCCTATTAAATCTTTAGTTTAAGCAACAAAACCCAGTTGTCGCCAACTGAGTCCAATTTCTTATGCCAAATAAGCTGACACATCCACCATTGGTGCTTCATGCCAGAGTTTTTCGAGGTTATAGTGTGCACGTTCATCTTCTGTAAAGATGTGAACAACAACATCGTTAAGATCCAAAAGAATCCAACCACCCTTGTTGTCACCTTCCATGTGACTAGCATCAAGGCCAGCTTCTTTCACTTTCTCACGGATGTTGTCGGCAATAGCTTCCAACTGACGGCTGTTCATTGCACTCAAAATAACAAAGTAATCTGTTAGACTTGTAAGGCCGTACAAATCAAGGGCAACAATGTCTTCAGCTCGCTTTTCATCAGCAGCTTTGACAACCAATTCAAGTAATTCTTCTTTCATTTAATCCTCTTTCATTAAAAAATCGTTTTGTAATCTAAGACATCTGCAAAACGTTCATCCCAAATGTTCTCGTAAAATTCATTAATCGTTTCTGCTGGAATGTCGTCTCCATCAAAGGTTGTAACAGTACCTTCGGGAACGACTAACTTGTAGCCATGTTCGAAAGCAACTTTAACGGATGTATCAACACAATACTCCGTCTGCATACCGCATAAGACTAGTTTCTCAATTCCTTGTTGATCCAAGTATTCCTTTAATCCAGTCTCTTTAAACATGCTATTGTATCGCTTCTGAAAAACCTTTTCATCAGACTGTCTCTTTAATAGTGGCGATAATTTCCAATCTTCCGAGGTTAGAGCCTCTTCCGTTTCAATATGCTGAATATAGATAATTTCAATCTGCTGTTTTCTAGCCTGATCTTGTAAATAAGAGATTTTCTCTAACAGCTTTTGTGTTTCAAAACCTGTTTCCACTAAGATATTTTGTACATCAATAATAATAAAAGCTGTTTTCACTTACTAATCCTCTTTTAAGTAATGCACAAAAGCATTATAGGTTTCCAAGGTTTGTGGGAAAATCGGCAAGGCCTGGTGGGCCAAGTGTTCTACCGTATGGACGGTTTCAAAAGCAACTGCCTTATCCAAGGATTGCTCAGCTACTTGTCTAGCTTCCTCTACCAAAGGGAAATTACGGTTATGCTCAATATAATCAGCCACATAGACAATCTTGTCTAGGGTCGACATGTCATGGCTTCCGACGGTATGGATTTCAATACTGCGTAGAATCTCAGAATCAGTTAAACCCAAATCTTCTTGAATTTTGTAAATCCCGACCATACCATGCCAGACATTATTTCCCCATTTTTTCAATTCAGGGTCGAGCTCATACTTATCGATTAGCTCTAAGAATTCCTGATCCGGAAGCTCCTTGGCATAATCATGAAGGAGGCCAGCCAAACCAGCTTTTTCAGTATCGTAACCATACTTTTCAGCAAGAGCAACAGCAGCTCGCTCAACACCCAAAACATGATTGAAGCGTTTAGGACTCATGACCGCTCGAACTTTTTCAAGGAGTTCTTCACGAGAATAGTCTAGATATTTTTCATAGGTCATTTATAGAGCCCCGCTTTCTTGATGTAGGCAAGTACAGACTGGGGCACCATAAAGTTAGGTGTACGATCCTTCTTAATGTAGGCTCTGACTATACTCGAACTAATATCCATAAGGGGCACATCCACCCAGATAACGGGATATGAGGTTCCAGCCTTATACTTAGGACGCTGAACACCAACAAATTGGACCATCTCAATTAGTTCATCAATACGATGCCATTTTGGTAGGTATTCGACCATATCCGCTCCAATAATAAAGTAATAATCCGTATCAGGATTGGCCTCTGTCAAAAGCTTCATGGTGTCATAAGTATAGCTGATTCCCTTACGTTCCAACTCGATGGTTTCGATGTCCAATCCTTCAATGCCGTTAATAGCCAACATAAGCATATTAAGGCGGTGTTTTTCATCAATAGTCTCTTTTTTATCGACATGAGGTGGCTCATATTCAGGCATGAGAAGAACTTCATCGAGACCTAACTGCTGACGCACCTGGTCCGCAACAACCAAGTGAGCATTGTGAACAGGGTTGAAATTTCCACCTAAAATTCCCACCTGCTTACGGCCAGTATCTTTGATTTCTTCTTCTAGTTGAACCTTTGTAAATGGGGTTACGAGATCCAGTGCCATGTACGCCTCCTCTTTTTCAAGCATTATACAACTGACTTAAGGCTAGCTGATGCTTCAAAAGTGTTCCTATACCTTAGTTTATCCTTCACCAAGCAAAGTCAGCAACTATTTTTGGATAGCTTTGACCTTTGGTGACAACTTACGATTTTCTTTTTTAGCTGACTCTTTATAGAGAATCAAGATACGTCCAATCTTAAGAACTGTATCACAGCCAATTTCTTCTTCCAAGATTTCAGCAACCTCATGAATATCTTCCATAGTGTTTTGGAGTAGGGTTACTTTGATCAATTCACGGGCATCAAGGGCGTTGCGAACGCTAGTTTTGATATGGTCGTTAAGACCGTTTTTCCCGATTTGTACAATAGGTTTAAGTGTGTGTGCTTCCGATTTGAGGAAGGCACGTTGTTTTGATGTTAATGACATGTTTATTCCTTTTAACTACTTAATTAAGTTTAAATAATCGCTTTTCGTACGGCAACGCCAACACCTTCTGGTGCCCAAGCAGCAACGATGGTTGGTTGGTCAGCTTTTCCTTGGACACGGATCCATCCTAATCCTGAGAAGACAATGTCTGTCTTATCTTTAACAGTAAATTCATGACGAACAAGTTTTGGAAAATCAGCCAATTCCTTTGGTCCAGGAGGCATGAGAAGACTTCCAACATGCTTATCATAGAAGGCATCTGCGCCTTCAAGTTTGGTACGATGTAGCTTCAAGTTATTATCAAAGAAGGCTGTAAAACCTTGCTTATTCCCATCAATAAAGTCAAAACGTCCAAGACCGCCTAGGAATAAGCTTTGTCCTGCATTTAACTGGTAAGTTTTTGGCTTAATTTCCTTCTTAGGACTAACGTACTTGAGATCCTTCGCTGACAGATAGTGTGCCATCTGGTGTCGGTGAATAATTCCTGGTGTATCAAAAATATAGCTACCGTCATCCAATGGGATTTCAATCTTATCAAGGGTCGTTCCTGGAAAACGAGAGGTTGTAATAACATCTTTATCACCAGTAATTTCTTTGATGATGGCATTGATTAAGGTTGATTTACCAACATTCGTCACACCGACAACATAAACATCACGACTCTTACGGAGTTTTTCAATACGCTGAATCAACTCTTTAATGGCGTGGTGATTTTGGGCAGACGTCAACATGACATCCACGGGACGCATCCCTTCTTCGTGGGCACGTTCTGTCAACCATTGGGTTACCTTACCATCTTTTACTGATTTAGGTAGGATATCCTTTTTATTTCCAACCAAGAGCACATCATTACCCGAAACAAAGCGTGATAAGCCTGGTATGATTGATCCATTAAAATCAAAAATATCAACGACATTGACAACGAGGGCATCACTATCACCAACTTCATGAAGCAATTTTAAAAATTCATCATCTGTGATGTGGACATCCACAATCTCATTGTAATGACGAAGACGGAAACAGCGTTGGCAGTATAACTCACCTGTTTCTTCGGCCTTTTTAATAGAGCTAGCAGGTGTGAAACCTGCTTTTTCTTTATCTTCTGTTTGAATTTGGGCTCCACACCCAATACAAAATAATTCTTCCATTAAATTCCTTTGTTGAAGGTCATTGGACCATATGCTTTTTCAATCTTTTTCCACATGCGACGTTCACGCCAACGGTTAAACTTGGTTACCCAAGCATCTGATTTCACCAAAGGCTTGACCAAAATCGAGCGAATTCCAGCTCTGTGGCTAGCTCTGATGTCAGTCATTAGCTGGTCTCCCACCATAACGACCTCATCTCGATTAAAGTGGTAACGCTCAATCGCTTCATTAATGCCTTTAGTGAAAGGCTTCATGGCACGACTCACGAAATCCACATGGAAATTGGCAACCGCACGTTCAACACGTTCATATTTATTGTTAGAGACCACAACTACCGGAATATCAGCCTCTGTCATCTCATCCAACCAAGCACGTAGCTCAGGAGTCCCATCAGGGTTGTTCCAAGCAATCAAGGTATTGTCCAAATCGACCAAGACGGCACGAATACCGTGTTCACGTAGTTGGTCAGGTTTCAAATCATAAACAGCCTCCACCATAAAATGGGGCCTATAATCGTCTATAGTCATTTTCTCTCCAAAATGTTAGTTTACCTCTTATTCTACCATATTTTTAAGGTTTATGTGTGGGACTTAAGTCCTATTTTTTAAGAACATCCTTTACAGAACAATAAAGAAAAGAGCCACAATCACTCAGGCTCCATTCTTATCTTTGAATTTTTTCTTGTTTTTTAAGGGCAACTAAATTCTTAAGCGATATGATGATAACAGCAAGAACAATTAAAATCATCCCAACCACATCAATGGCAAAGAAGCGGTCCCCCATAATTAATACGGTCAAAATGACCGATGCTACGGGTTCTACCGAAGCCAAGAGACTCCCTTTGACAGCTCCAACCATGATCGTCCCCTTAAGGAAAACAGTGTAGGCAAAGACTGTCCCAATGAAGACCAAACCAAAAAGCGCTAAGAGATTTCCGCCAGTCAAAGGAAGCTTATACTTCCAGGCTTGGATAACAATCGGAAAGATTAAACCACCGAGCAACAGGCCTAAACCAATGACAATCAAACTACCCCATTTTTCAATAGCCTTAGCAGGCAGTAAGATATAAAGTGCATAGGTCACCGCCGAAAAGAGACCCCAGAACAAGCCCAGAGGTGTAATCGCCAGCTCCCTTATCTGACCATGCGTTGCGATGGTAAAGGTTCCCACAATAGCCATGATAATCGCCACTAGCTCTGCTGCTGTTGGGAACCTACGATATTTTGCACATACAAAAGCCAGGATGATAACTGGGGTGACATACTGCAAGACCGTCGCTGTCCCAGCATTAGTGTATTGAATAGCACTAAGATAGGCGTACTGATTTAGTACCAGACCAAAGAGAGCAAATAAGGCGATACTTACTAAGGTTTTTCTATCTTTAATAGCTTGTACTAATTTGTCTCGCTGCCTAAAAAAGACCGAAGCCGTTAGTAAAATACCAGACAGAAGCAAACGTAAACTCGTCAAAAGATTGACATTAACACCATGAGCCATTAGGTATTGACCAGAAACTCCTGAAAATCCCCAGGCAATTCCTGCAGTTATGACCATCAGACTACCTTTTAGCGTCTTTGACATAGTCGCCTCCCAAATCTATTTGTTTCTGTTATTGTAACACAAAAAGGTCGAAACAAAACGGTTTCGACCTTTATCTATTCATTCGACCTTTATAAGCTTATTCTGGTTCAACTAAGATCTTAATTTGAGATTTATCTTGGGTCAATTCAACAAATCCTTCTTCAACGATATTCTCCAATTTAATTTTCTTAGTAACCAATTTATCAGCAGGGAAGTAGCCTTGTTCCATCAATTCCAAAACTTTAGGGAAGATGTGACGGTAGGCAATAATTCCTTTGAGAGATTTTTCTTGGATGGCGAATTCATTTGGATTGATGCTGGCTTCACGTTCCCAGATAGATACGACCATACATTCCCCAGCTTTATGAACAGCTGCAAGGGCTTGGCCTAAAACAACCGGAACCCCAGTAACTTCGTAAGAAACATCTGCTCCACCTCCTGTCAAACGATGGATAGCCTCTACGACTGTTTCCCCTTCTTCTGGGCGAACAACAATTGCTCCCAATTCTTCTGCTTTCGCTTGACGTTCAGGAGACAATTCAACCGCATAGATTTTTGATGCGCCTGCTGCACGAAGGGCTTCAACGATCAAAAGACCAATTGGACCCAAGCCAAAGATAACAGCTGTATCCCCAGCTTTCAAAGCAGATTGACGGACTGCATACACAGCTACAGCAGCAGGTTCTGTAAGAGCAGCTTGTTCATAGCTCAAGCTATCTGGAATCACATGGACAAGATCACCATCAAGGACACAGTATTTCGCAAAACCACCATCTGCAGCGAGGCCGACGAAGTTCAAGTTTGGATCAAGGTTATAATCGCCAATCAAGTTGTGCTCTGCAAGAATTGGTTCGATGGTTACACGATCGCCAACTTTGACACGAGTCACATTACTTCCGACTTCTACAATCTCACCAGAGAATTCATGTCCCAAAGTAACCGGTGCTTTTTGACCAGAATACACATGTTCTTCTGTTGGAATGAAGATTGGTCCATCCAAATATTCATGCAAATCTGTACCACAGATTCCTGTGAACTTGACTGCCACTTTTACTTGATGAGGCTGTACTTCAGGTACTTCCACTTCTTCGATACGAACGTCTTTCGCTGCATGCCAGCGAGCTGCTTTCATAGTAGCCATATGATGATCTCCTTGTTTTCACAATTTTTGGTTTTCTTTTCAGGAAACATTATACATCAAATTGTAAACGTTTTCTTTTTACTTGTCAAGGAAAAACTGGACAAAAGAGATTAGGGAAGCACCCCATAAGATACTTCCCTAATCTCAACTTTATTTGTGTTATTTCTTTTTGATTCGAGACACCTCTAGCCACCAACCTACAACCCAGCCAAGGACTAAAAGATAATTTTCAAGTGCACCTATGGCGTTGACTGAGTGATGATGTTGAAAATAGCTAAGGAAATGATTAGTCCCAATCCCGAGGCCTCCAATAATCAAAGCTATCAGTACAGCTCTCAAATAAAACCAATCGTATTTGAGATTAACGGAAATCAGGATGACAAGGACTGCCACATTCCAGATACCAATCTCCCTCTGCCAGCCAACTGAAATACCGTACCCCGAATGACTTCCCATATAAGTTGGGAAGAACAGCTGAAAAATAATAGCACCAGTCATGGCGAGAATGACGAGGATAAATAGGACTCTTAAGAATTTGTTCATGGGGTTGCTCCTAAACTCTTTTTTTAATGTTCCCAACTAGTCTAACACAAATATTGCAGATAAAAAACCAACCTTTCGGCTGGTTCTTTATCTATTATTCTTCTTTCAACTTCGCCAATTCTTGGGCAAGTAACTTGAGGGCTACTTGTGGGTTGGCTTGACCTTTGGTTGCTTTCATGAGGAAGCCTGTGAAGGCCTTGTCAGCGTTACGTTTACCTGACTTGAAGTCGGCTACGGCTACTTCATTGTCTGCAAAGACTTGGTGGATGATTGGGATCAAGACTTCAGGGTCTGAAATCTGTACCAATCCAGCTTTTTCGACGTATTCACGCGCACCTCCACCGTTTTTCGCCAAATGAACGAAGACTTTCTTAGCAATCTTAGAAGAGATGGTTCCATCTTCGATGATGGCAATCATTTCTACCAAGTTTTCTGGTGTCAACTTGATTTCTTCAAGCGTTTTACCTTCTGCGTTCAAGAATTGAGCGACTTCACCTTGGAGCCAGTTAGACACTTGTTTAGCGTCTCCGCCAAGGGCTACGGCTGCTTCAAAGAAGTCAGATGTGACCTTAGTAGCTGTCAATTGGTTGGCATCATAGTCAGACAAGCCAAGCTCTGCCACATAGCGAGCACGGCGGTCTTTTGGAAACTCAGGCAATGATGTACGCATTTCCTCAATCCAGTCATCTGAGATTTCAAATAATGGTAGGTCTGGTTCTGGGAAGTAACGGTAATCCGCTGCCCCTTCTTTGACACGCATAAGGATAGTGCTCTTGTTGGCCTCATCATAACGGCGTGTTTCTTGACGAATGACACCACCTGAACGCAAAATTTTTGCTTGACGCTCCACTTCGTATTCAAGACCTTTACGCACGTTTGAGAAAGAGTTCAAGTTCTTCAACTCCGTCTTGGTACCAAATTCCTCTTGACCGTAGGGGCGAAGGGAAATGTTGGCATCGACCCGCATCGATCCTTCTTCCATCTTGACGTCAGAAATACCTGTGTATTGGATGACTTCTTTCAAAGCTGTCAAATAAGCATAGGCTTCTTCCGGAGAACGCATATCTGCTTCAGATACAATCTCGATCAATGGAACCCCTTGACGGTTGAGGTCTACATAAGAGAAACCGTCTGTTCCGTGGGTGTTCTTACCGGCATCTTCTTCCAAGTGGGCACGTTCAATCCCGATTTTCTTAGTTGAGCCATCTTCCAATTGCACTTCAATCCAACCGTTGTAACCGATTGGTTCGTCAAATTGCGAAATCTGGTAGGCCTTTGGATTATCAGGGTAGAAATAGTTCTTACGGTCAAAGTGCATGTGCTGATGAATATCCATATTCAGGGCCAAAGCAGCCTTGATACCAGCGTCCACAACACCCTTGTTCAAGACAGGAAGCACCCCTGGGAAAGACCAGTCAATCACATTGGTATTGGCATTTTGCTCGTTCCCAAAATGAGCAGAGGTTGGTGAGAAAATTTTTGAGTTTGTATTCAATTCAACGTGGACTTCAAGTCCGATGACTGTTTCAAAGTTCATTAATTGTCACCTCCGAAAATAAGGGGTTGTTGCTTGTGATAGTCCGTTGTTGCTTCAAAAGCAGCTGCAGCTTGGTAGATGGTTTCTTCCGAATACTTAGGACCAATCAACTGCAAACCAACTGGAAGTCCTTGCGCAAAACCAGCAGGAATCGAAATCCCTGGAAGACCTGCCAAGTTAACTGGAATGGTCAACAAGTCCGCCAAGTACATGGCAACCGGATCATGGTTAAGCGAATCCAAATCAAAGGCCACGCTTGGAGCTGTTGGACCAAGGATGAGGTCGTAATCCGCAAAGACTTTTTCAAAATCTTGGATAATAAGACTACGGACTTGACCAGCTTTCTTGTAGTAAGCATCGTAGTAACCAGATGACAAACTAAAGGTTCCAAGCATGATACGGCGTTTGACTTCATCACCAAAGCCTTGGCTACGAGTGTTCACATAGATGTCATCCAAATTCTTGGCATCTTCCGCACGGAAACCATAACGAATACCATCGAAACGTTGCAAGTTTGATGAAGCTTCAGATGAAGCAATGATGTAATAAACGGCAACCCCGTATTTAGAATGAGGCAGGCTGACTTCTTCGACAGTTGCTCCCAATTTCTCAAAGTGCTTCGCCGCATTAAGGATAGTTTCTTTGACTTCTGGGTCAATTCCTTCACCGAGGTATTCCTTAGGAAGGGCAATCTTCATGCCCTTGATGTCTTGACCAATCTTAGAAGTAAAATCGGCTACGCGTACTGGCGCTGAAGTTGAATCTTTGGCATCTTCACTGGCAATGACATTGAGCAATTGGGCATTTTCCTTAACGGTTTGTGAGAAGGTACCAATTTGGTCAAGTGAGCTACCAAAGGCAATAAGACCGAAACGTGAAACAGTTCCATAAGTTGGTTTGAGACCAACAATCCCGTTGAAGGCAGCTGGTTGGCGGATAGAACCACCGGTATCAGAACCAAGAGACAAACGAACTTGCCCTGAAGCGACAGAAGCTGCTGAACCACTAGAAGATCCACCAGGCACCTTGCTGTGGTCCCAAGCATTTTTAGTCGCCCCATAGTAAGATGTTTCACCAGATCCACCCATAGCAAATTCATCCATGTTGGTCTTACCGATGACAATCATATCTTTGGCTTTTGCATTGGCAACAGCTGTCGCATCAAAGATAGGCTCGTAGTTGTAGAGCATTTTTGATGCCGCAGTCGTCAAGATACCATCTGTTGAGATATTGTCTTTGACAGCGAGTGGAATCCCTGACAGGAGGTTATCTTTATCGATTCCTTTTTCGTCAATAGCCTTAGCTTGGGCAAGTGCTGCTTCTTCAGCCACCGTCACAAAGGCATTGACTGCTTCTTCACGCGCCTTGATATCCTCAAGTGTCGCTTGGGTCAATTCGGTTGCTGAAATTTCCTTAGAGACAAGGAGGTCGTGTAACTCTTCAATGGTTTTATGGTTGAATGACATTAGGCATCTCCTCCATCTTCTAGGATAGCTGGTACCTTAATGTAATAGCTATCTTTTTCAGGTACATTTTTAAACAAGCGGTCACGGTCTGTCCCTTTTTCAGCAACATCCGGACGCAATACGGTCTTACGATCAGCCATAGTCGTTGTTGGGGCCACACCGGTTGTGTCCACTTCTTCCAACAATTCCACCATGTCGACAATTTTAGACAAGGTTGTCGCAAACTCAGCTGTCTCTTCTGGAGAGAATTTCAATTTTGAAAGATTGGCAACGTGGGTTACCTCTTCTTGCGTAATTTTCATCTTGCTTCCTTTCGTGAAATGATGATTTTTCAATACGTTCTATTTTACCATAATTAGGCCTATTTTGCTTGGAGGATAAAAAAACTGTAGTAACTTTTTTGTCACTACAGTTTACAGAGATAGAGCTTTTTCAAAACACTTATCGTATGGCTATCAAGAGCTTTCTCCAAGCCTCTAGGATTTCTGGTTTCAAATACTGTTTTGCCAGGTCATATGAGACTTGGTGCATAGACTCAAGATCACTTTCTAAGGCAAATACAATTTTGTCTGCCATCTGAGAAACAAGTAGGTTCTCATCCATAGTTTCGCTATAAGGAACCAGAAAGCCGTTTTTACCATCTTTGATGAAAGTTGGATTGCCATAACGGGCGTCAAAACCAACCAAGGCTAGACCTGCTCCCACCGCTTCCATCAGAGTCAAGCCAAAGGTCTCCCACTGAGAGGCGGTGACATAAAGTTCATACTGTGGGTAGACATCACGCAAATCCGCATGACCCCGAAGTTGGATGAAGTCACCTGCCCCAAGAGCATCAATCAGATCTTGTAGATTCTCTTGCTCGCCACCTTTGCCATAGATGTCATTAGTCGAGAACTCACACCCTATTCTACAGAGGCACCGTTACTTGCGATAACTTCTTTGTACCAGTTAAATGATTTCTTCTTAGAGCGTTTAAGACTACCATTACCATCGTTATCTCGGTCCACATAGATGAAGCCATAACGTTTCTTCATTTCACCAGTTCCAGCAGAAACAAGGTCGATACAGCCCCAGGTTGTGTAGCCCCAAAGCTCTACACCATCTTCATTAATAGCATCACGCATAGCCTTGATGTGGGCTGCCAAGTAGTCGATACGATAATCGTCTTCAACATAGCCATTTTCATCTGGCGTATCCACAGCACCAAGCCCATTTTCAACGATAAACATCGGTTTTTGGTAACGATCCCAAATAGCATTGAGGGTAATACGAAGGCCTAGTGGGTCAATTTGCCAGCCCCACTCTGAAGCTTCCAAATAGGGATTTTTAATAGAGGCAAAGATATTTCCAGCAGTCTCTTCATTAACTTCTGGATCACCTGAAGCCACACGACTTGCATAGTAAGAGAAGGAAATAAAATCAACAGTATGCTCTTTAAGAAGGGCCAAATCTTCTTCCGTCATCTCAAGCTCAATGCCATCACGTTCCCACTGTTTCTTAGCATAATTTGGATACTCTCCACGAGCTTGAACATCAGTAAAGAAATAGCTACTACGGTCTTCTTGAATAGCTGCCCAGTAGTCACGTGGATGGGCTGTATTTGGATAATATTGACCTGCTGCCAACATACAACCGACCTTATTTTCAGGGTCAATCTCATGAGCCAATTTCGTCACCATAGCTGAGGCTACCAACTCATGGTGAGCAGCCTGATATTTAACCTGCTCCTCATTCTCACCCTCTTCAAAGCAGAGTCCTGCTCCCATAAATGGGGCATGAAGAATCATGTTGATTTCATTGAAAGTGAGCCAGTACTTAACCAAACCTTTAAAGCGTGTGAAAAGGGTACGGCAAAGATTTTCATAGAAGCCAAGCATCTTACGATTACGCCATCCTCCATACTCGGTAATCAAGTGCATTGGACAATCAAAGTGTGTGATCGTCACCAAAGGTTCAATGCCATGCTTGTGACATTCCTTGAAGAGGTCCTCGTAAAAGGCAAGCCCAGCTTCATTTGGCTCAGCCTCATCACCCTTAGGAAAAATACGTGACCAAGCAATAGAAAGACGATAAGTCTTAAAGCCCATTTCACCAAAGAGAGCAATATCTTCCTTGTAACGGTGGTACATATCGATACTTTCCTTGGCCGGATAAAAATAACCATCCTCAAAATCAAACATCTTGCGACGTCCAGTGATAATCGAAAGGCGATCCTCACCAATTGGCACCACATCAACATTGGCTAAACCACGCCCATCAGCATCATAGGCACCTTCACATTGGTTAGCTGCTGTCGCACCACCCCACAAAAATCCGTCAGGAAAAGTTAATTTTTTAGTCATTATTCTACCTCCTATATCTTTCGACTTAATATGGTAATAGTATACAATAGCCTGTAATCGTTTTCTTATAGTAAACTACGGAAAACTGATACTATCCTATGATTTTAGACAAAAAAATTGAGAGTAGGGCAGATTCCCACATTCGATAAGAGCTGACTCCCAAACCACTCCTCATTATTACAATTATCAAAAAAAGAGTAAGAACTAACTCTTACTCCACAATTGTTGCTCCAAGAACATTTTTAAAATGTCCAATAGCAAAGTCATGAGCTTCAGGCGTCAAGGAGGCTGTTGCACTCTCTACCACCTCGATATCATAGCCCAAATTATAAGCATCAATAGCCGTATGTAACACACAAATATCTGTTAAAACTCCCGTCAAAACAACTGTCGTCACACGACGCTCACGTAAACGAATATCTAAATCCGTTCCCGAAAAGGCTGAATAGTGTCGCTTGTCCATCCAAAAGACACGATGGTCGTCCTTGATGGTATCATATACACTAGCTAACTTACCATAAAGTTCTCGCCCAGATGTCCCTGCAATGTTGTGAGGTGGAAAGAGTTTAGTCTCAGGATGGAAGGTATCTCCTTCATCATGTCGATCCATGGCAACAAAAATATAATCCCCATTGTCATAGGCTTCTTGAGTTACCTGAGCAATACGATCTTCAATGGCTTGGGCAGGCTTACCAGCCGTCAACTTCCCATCATCTGCCACAAAATCATAAGAGTAATCAATTGATATCAATGCCTTTGTCATGCTACTTTCTCCTTTTAAAAAAGTGGGGCAGGTCCTCCTACCTCACTCTCTTTCAGTATTCTTCTTATTCGTATTCTTTCAATTTGTCGTAGATACCTTCGTTAAGGACTTTAAGATAAGTCCCTTTCATACCGAGTGAACGGCTCTCAATAATACCAGCTGATTCCAACTTACGAAGGGCATTAACGATAACTGAACGCGTAATTCCGATACGGTCAGCAATAACAGATGCTGTCAAGCGACCTTCCAAACCGTCCAACTCGTTCAAGATAGCTGAAACTGCCTTGATTTCTGAGTAAGACAAGGTATTAATAGCCATGTTAATAGCTGTTTGTTTACGAATCGTTTCTTCCAAGTTCTCTGTTTGAAGGTTTAACAACTGCAACCCAACTACCGTAGAGGCAATCTCAACCAAGATAAGATCTTCATCCACAAAATCATGGTCGTTACGCCAAATGATGAAAGAACCAAGACGCATACCACCACCATAGATAGGGGCAATTGTAGTCAAACCATCTGGGAAGTCATCTTTTGATTCCACAGGGAAAATGGTCAAGTCACTGTCAATACCAATGTTTTCTTGAGTGTCATAAACACGGCTGATTCCACGTGTGTATTCTTCTGGAAGTTGTTTAGCTTCAAAAAACTCTTCTACACGATCATTGTTGGTTTTGTACTTCATGGCAAAACCAAGGAGAGCACCACCACCATTAACGATAGCAGCGTTACAATCAATGATATCCGCCAATTGAGCAGCCATGTTGTTGTATGGAAGGTCTCCTTCCAAGCTGTCTACTGAGCGTTGCAAGATAGATGTAATTTTACGTGTTTTAGCCAGCAAATTTGCCATATTTATTGTCTTCACTTTCTATTGTAATCATAATAATATCAAGCCTTGTACTAATCTTCTGCGTCAAGACCTACTAGCCCTACTATTATAGCACACTTAACCCAGAAATTGCAAACAATTGTCTGAAAATTATTTATTATTTTACTATTCATTATATTATGTATATTATGGCATTTTTAGGAAAAACGTTCGGATTTTACTCAAATACATCCCCTTTTTAGAGACAATAAAAACTGGACAAGCCTTTTTGTCCAGTTTTTTAAGAAATTAACGCTTGTAATATGACAAGACTCGTTCGATTTTGTTACCGAGATCAGCCAACTCTTCAACACGAGGAAGGTAGACAATACGGAAGTGATCTGGTTCATTCCAGTTAAAGCCTTTACCTGGAACTAGGAGAACCTTCTCCTTCTTCAAGAGACGAAGACAGAATTCTTCATCATCTTCAATATCATACATGTTACGGTCAATCTTAGGGAAGATGTAAAGCCCTGCATCTGGCTTAACAGCTGATAGTCCTGGAATAGCGTTTACGGTATTCGTGATAAACTCACGTTGTTCATAGATACGACCACCAGGAATCAAGAGTTCATCCACGGATTGGTAGCCACCAAGTGAAGTCTGAATAACGTGCTGAGAGAGCACGTTGGCACAGAGACGCATGTTGGCCAACATATTAAGCCCTTCAATATAGCCTTTGACATTCTTTTTAGGTCCAGAGAGAACCATCCAACCTACACGGAAACCACAGATACGGTGAGACTTAGAAAGACCATTCATAGACACACAGAAAACATCTGGTGCAAGGCTCGCAATCGCAGTATGCTTTTTACCATCCATAACCAAGCGGTCATAAATCTCATCCGCAAAGATAATCAAATCATTTTGTCGAGCAATATCCACAATCTGTTCAAGGACATCCTTAGGATAGAGTGAACCTGTAGGATTATTAGGATTGATGACTACAATTGCCTTAGTATTTGACGTAATTTTTGATTTGATATCATCAATATCTGGATACCAGTTAGATTTTTCATCACAAACATAGTGTACGGCATTACCGCCTGCTAGACTGACACAAGCTGTCCAAAGAGGATAGTCTGGCATTGGGACCAAGACCTCATCTCCATCATCAAGCAAGGCCTGCACAGACATGGAAATCATTTCTGAGACACCATTACCAATATAAATATCATCAATATCTACATTTGGGAATCCCTTTAGCTGGCAATACTGCATAATCGCCTTACGAGCTGAGAAAATCCCCTTACTATCCGAATACCCTTCACTGTTACGAACATTCATAATTAAATCACGAATGACTTCATCCGGTGCTGTAAAGCCAAATTCCGCAGGATTTCCTGTATTAAGACGAAGAATCTTTTCACCATTGGCAATCATACGGTTGGCTTCATCCAAAACTGGTCCACGAATATCATAGGCAACGTGATCCAACTTTGATGATTTATCAAATGTTTTCATAAGTTAATCCTTTCAAAAGATACTAAAAGTAGATACATCTAGCAGAAAATAAGAAAATTCAACACCTGATGGGGATTTCCACTTTTATTGACACCAACTTTAGGCTTGGCCATTTGGTATCATTTCTGAAGACTTGTCTTCCTCTTTTTTAATTATCATGTTTCTTACGAAGCTAATAACAGATTGTATTATACCTCTTTTTCAAGCAATCTTCAATTTTTAGATAATACTGAAATCTTCACATTACTAAGAGCGTCCTAAAGTAAGCAGTCAAAAAAAGATTTCAGAAAATCTATAACAACGCTTTCATTTTTTAGATTAAAGGAGTATAATAAAGCTAAAGATAGGAGGTAGAGCTTATGTCTCAACAATATGAACGTATTATGGTAGCTGTCGACGGTTCTTACGAATCAGAACTGGCCTTTATTAAAGGTGTGCACGTTGCAAAACGTAATAATGCTCAGTTACTATTGGTACACGTTATCGATACACGCGCCCTTCAAAGCGTTGCGACTTTCGACTCTTACATCTATGAAAAACTAGAAGACGAAGCTAAAGCTGTTTTGGCTGACTTTGAACGCCAAGCCAGAGAAGCTGGTTTAACCAAGATTCGCAAAGTTATTGAGTTCGGTAATCCTAAGAGCCTCTTGGCTGTTGATATCCCTGATAAGGAAAATGTTGACCTTATTATGGTTGGTGCCACAGGTCTCAATACTTTTGAACGCTTGCTTATTGGTTCATCTTCTGAATACATTCTCCGTCACGCAAAAGTTGACTTGCTCATTGTTCGTGACTCTGAAAAAACACTTTAGTCACCTCTCACAAGCACCTCTGGTGCTTTTCTCATATGAAAAAGAACCGAGATCTTAATCTCAGTTCTTTTTTCTGTTCTATTTTTCTGACTTTGCTGATTCAGACATTACTTCTGACTCTGAAGTTGACTGGCTTTCTTCGGCCAAGTCTTCACTAGCAGATTGACTTGAGGCACCTGCTTGCTCCAAAGCAAGGCTAGTTGAAAGGCTCTCACGTTCTGCTTCCTGACTAAGGCTAGCTTCAACAATCATGAGTTCCTTTTGACGTTCTGTTTCACGAAGATATTCACGTTCTTCAAGTTCTTCCTGACGACGTCTTTCCTGCTCACGTCTTTGGGCTTTTTGACGCTCACGCTTAGCATGACGTTTTTGCGTTTCATCAATCAAGACCTTAGTGTTGTCTTTAATATGCATCCACTTAATAAGACGAACCAAGAGTCTCCATAGGAAGACAATAATTGACTCTGCAAAGAGAAGAATCTCAACCAGAATAACTCCCAACAAGCTCCAAGCCATGAAGAGTGTAATCAATAACTGTGTGAAAATCTTCTTCAAGTCACCCAAATGATTATTGTGAATATTAAGGGTCTCAAGGAAAAGATCTAAAATCCCCTGCAAGAGGTGTGATTTAACAGATTTGTCTCCCTCTAGGCTCAAGTCCGTTTGGACTTCTGCCGGAGTAACAACTGTCAAGTCCCCATCCTGATAGACATCTATACGGTCTCCTAATTTTATATCAAAATCAAAAAGCGTGCGATCTATTTTCTTAAGTCGCCCGTCAGGATGACTGAGATAAACAAAGTCATCATCAAATTTTAAAATACGAAACATAATTTACCTACTCTTTATTGCTCCCTAAATAATAGCAAAGTTAAAAAGCTCTTGTCAAGAGCTTCTTTTTCAATCCAAGGTTTTAACACCGATACGATTTTTATACTCTTGATACGTTTCAGTGTGCATGAGAGCTTTGGCATTTTTAACCCGATCTGCCGTTGGTGGTTTGACCCCTTCCAAAGGATATGGAATACCGAGCTCACGCCATTTGAACTCACCCATTGTATGATAGGGAAGAATTTCAAATTTATCGACATTTTTCAAGGTTTTTACAAACTCACCAAGCTTAACCAAGTGTTCGTCAAAGTCTGTCAAACCAGGTACCAAAACATGGCGAATCCAGACTGGAACTTGTTTATCAGACAGATATTGAGCAAATTCCAAAATATTTTTATTAGGTTGACGGGTCACAAACTTGTGTTGTTCAGGATCAATCTCTTTGATGTCAAGTAGGACCAAGTCAGTAACAGCCAAAAGTTTGTCAACAACTTCATGATACTCAGGAGTATTGCGGTAAGCAAACCCACAAGTATCAAGCGTACAATGAATCCCTAGCTTCTTAGCCTCTGTAAAGAGGGCAGTGACAAAATCAATCTGAAGCATGGCCTCACCACCTGATACAGTGATACCACCATGCTCACCCCAGAAATGACGGAAACGAAGAGCCTCATCTAAGACATCTTCAACTGTACGTTCAACAGCCTTATTTGACTCCATAGCCCAAGTATCTGGGTTATGACAATATTGGCAACGCATCTTACAGCCTTGCATGAAAACAATAAAACGGATACCAGGACCATCTACGGATCCAAAACTTTCGGTTGAATGAACAAGTCCAGTCACCTGACTGTAATCAATTTCTGCCATGGCAGCCTCCTTGAAAACGCTTTTTACATGTTTTTATTATACCTCTTTTATCAGAAACATGCTCCATATCTGCCTGAATTCAGGCAAAGGTTATACTATAATACATCTGAAATTAAGGAATATCTATACTATACCAGAAGAAAAACAAAAAAACTGGAAAAATCCAGTCTTTTATCATCTATATTACTAGGCACGTTTCTTAAGCCCCAAAAAGGCTGCAGCAGCAAGGAAGAATGTTCCTACCATTGTCAAGATTACTGTTGATGCTTCACCAGTCTTAGGAAGTGTAACTTCCTTACCTTTAGCATCTTTACCAGTCAATGTACCGTCAGCGTTCACTTTGAATCCTACTGTTTCAGGAGCAACAACACTTGTTGTACCATCAGTGTTAGCGATAACAATTTGGCTATTTTGTGTAGACACAATTGTTTGGCCAGCTGCAGTGATAACTGGAGCTGTCGGTGTTACAGTAACAACAGGTTGTCCATTAACATTCACTGCTGGAGTTTCAGGGTTTTGAGGTGCTTCGCTTGTCCCTTTATCAGTTGCTGAAGCTGGGTCTTCCGGCTTATCGGCTGGTTTCTCAGTTGGTTTATCAGCTGGTTTTGTAGATGAATCAGCTGTTGGAGCCGGTGTCGCAGGTGTTTCTGGAGTTGCTGGTGTTGTTGGTTCAGCTGGTACTTCAGGAACTGTAGGTGTTGGTGTTGTTGGCGTTGCCGCACCTGTGTTTGAATCATTGCTACGAGCCAAGTCTCCATCACTTGGGGCTGTTGAAGGACCAGTTACTGCACGATCTGTCGTTGGTTGTGTAAGAACAGCATCATTTGTCGCAATACCATCGTCCGCAAAAGAAGTTACTGGTACAAAAGCTCCTAGGGTAAGGGTGAGTAAAAGCAAGCCACTATATATAGATTTTTTAGAAGCCATTAAGATTCTCCTTTTTTCATTTATCAGTTAATTTATATTCTACCATAAAAAAGTAATAAAAGACTGTTTTAATTAAAATCTTATTTATTTTTATTCTAAATCTATCAATACACTAAAATATGTTAGAACATCTCCAAAATTATAGTTCTTTTTCTGACAAAGTCTGGCAGTTTTGATAGGTGAAAGAGGCTTTATGACGTACTTTATAGGCATTTTCTAATCTTATTATTTTGATAAGCTGATATTCCAAGATAGATAAGAAAAAGCACTTTCACTCATAATGAGAGAAAGTGCCTAATTAGTAAATAGTCGCTTTTAAGTTCCAATATTTTCTAATAAAAACATGTAGAAAACTATTCTTCTGCCTCTTCTGGAGCTGCCGTGATGATTACCTTAAGTTTGGTTACACGACCATCCTTAACCTTATCATTGATAAATTCGAGGTGTTTGTCCTTGTTGATAACTGAATAGTGTTCCTTGACTTCTTGAGTTGGAATGGCTCCCACACCTGTCAAATAATAACCTGCAATAGTATCAACATCATCACTCTCAAGTTCTGTATCAAAATGTTCATTGAAGTCGTTAAGAGTCATAGCTCCCTCGACAATATAGGTATTCTCACCAATTTCACGAACTTCCACACTAGATTTATCTGTTTCGTCGTCAATCTCACCAACGATTTCTTCCAAAAGGTCCTCGAAGGTAACAAGACCAGCAACGCCACCGTATTCATCAAGCAAGATAGCCATCTGATTATTGGTGTTACGAAAGGCTGCCAAGAGATCATCTACGAAGATAGTCTCAGGAACAAAGAGTGGTTCATTCATGATTCGACGAAGTTTGATATTTTCGAAACCAAGTTCGAAACCTGCTTTAAGAAGGTTTTTGGTATGAATGACACCGATGATCTTATCCTTGTCATCTTCGTAAACAGGAATACGAGAGAAACTTTCCTTGAGAATAGCTTGGATATTTTCTTGAGTATTGTCTTCAATATCAATCATGAAGGCATCTGTACGAGGGACCATAACCTCACGCGCCATCAATTCATCAAGAGAGAATACCCCTTGGAGCATTTCAATTTCTTCAGCCTCAAGTGTATCCTCACTCTTGGTCAACATGTACTCAATCTCATCACGTGTCATCTGCTCATCTGCATCATCAAAGGTCATAGGTGTCAAACGAGACAAAAGATTGGTTGAGGCCGAAAGAATCCAAACAAAGGGACTGACAATCTTACCTGTAACAATAATGACAGGTGCCGAGTAGATGGCTAGATTTTCCTTGAGATTCATAGCGATACGTTTTGGATAAAGTTCCCCAAAAACGATAGAGATATAGGTCAAGACAACCAAAGAAATCATGCTACCTGCTGTCTTAGCCCAGGCTGCATGACCAAACCAAGTCGCTATCACTGCACCTAGCGAAGCGGAGAGACTAGCCCCTTGTAAGAGACTGATAAAGGTAATACCAACTTGAATGGTTGATAAGAAGTTATTTGGATTTTCAAGAACCTTGAGCAGGCGAATAAATTTCTTGTCGCCTTCTTCAGCCTTTTGTTCCACACGTGAACGGTTTAGTGATACTAAAGCCATCTCTGATGCTGAGAAAAAGGCCGTAAGCAAGGTTAAAATTAGTAATAAAATAGATTGAAATAATAAGGACTGACCACTGGAGTCTTCCATTTTTTCTTCTCCTCTAAAAAAATTCTGACTTCCATTATATCACAATTTCCCAATATAGGTTCCTATTTTATGCTATAATTAGAGTAATTTATCATCGAAGGAGAGACTTATGTCACTTATACGCTTAGAAAATGTCAGCTTGGCTCGACAAGGAAAAACACTCTTGTCTGACCTTAACTGGACAGTTGAAAAAGGACAAACCTGGGCTATCCTGGGACTTAACGGTGCTGGAAAATCAACCCTTCTACGTTTGTTGACAGCTGAATTCTTCCCTTCTGAGGGAAAGGCTGAGATACTAGGCTACACCTTTGGGAATGGAGACATCACAGGTCTTCGTCAACATATCGGTATCGTCAGCTCCTTCATCACTGAGCGTTTGCCTAAGCATATGACTGCTGAAAAAATCGTCCTTACTGGTAAATACAAGAGCTCAATCCTCTACAAGGCATATGGGGATAAGGAGTTGCAAGAAGCCAAGGACATGCTGACCTCACTTGGTGCTGGAGATTTGATAGGTCGTAAATACCATGGCCTGTCTCAAGGAGAAAAACAAATTTGTTTGATTGCTCGCAGTCTCATGGAAGATCCTGACATCATTATCCTTGACGAAGCGACTGTTGGCTTGGACCTATTTGCCCGCGAAAAACTCTTACGTCAGATTGACCGTATCACCTCGCTTCCACATGCTCCATTGGTTCTTTACGTCACCCACCACGCTGAAGAGATTACTGAAAAAATGGACCACATTCTCCTACTCCGTCAGGGAAGAATCGTGGCACAAGGACCAAAAAACGATATTATCACACCGGAAGTTCTAGCTGACTTCTACCAAAATCCTGTTCAAATTATCCCAATTGACAACCATCGTTTTTACATTAACCCTCTTCTATAAAAATCGCTCAAAGAAACAAGTCCCCCAGATAATGTCTAGGGGACTTGTTCTTTTATCACTACTCCTCTTTTATTTTCGATACGCCATACAAAATTAAGGCTGGAACGACAAGCTGTTCTATAAAAATATATGAACAAGAAGCCAAAATTTTTCTTGGCTTCTTTTTGTGATAACATTCATTGCTTAAGCTCGACCTCGAGCCAGATTAATCATATCATAGGTTAACGTGTTGCTAGTTTCTTTGAGAGAGTAATCCTCCAAAGTATTGACTTCCTTACGAAGCTGCTTGGCATAACGGCTAGAAATAAGTTCAGCCTGCTCGTACTCGTTGATAACCTTACGTTCCAAATAGTAGCCACGCAACATTTCATCAATATTGTCTGGATGAAGATGGGTGATAACCCGCTCAACAAAGGCACCTGATTGAATAATCTCAGCCTCTTGAAGGCGACTGCGTTTCAGATAAGACAAGAGATCTGAATGATAAACACCTTCCAGATTACTCAGGGCTTCCAAAATCTGCTCAGTATTTGTCAAATAGAGCTCAGTCATATGGTCGCGGTTTTCTTCCGTCAACCTAGGACCTCTTCTCGTTTCATCCTGATCAATATGAAACTTGAAAGTAAGAGCTAAGTGTAACAATCTACGAAGGCCACGCACAAAGACAGCTAGGGCGTAAGAAAGGCTAGAGACAAAACCACGGTTGATACGACGTTCCAAGCCCTTGATATAACGTTGGTAGAGATTGTATTCGAGTTCTGAAATCTTACCCTTCTTGTAGGCATATTCCAGACCCTCACTCTCAATTTCCATAATCATTACTCGGATATTGGCCAACTCTTCTTTGACATCATTTGATTCCTGCTCCAAGATTAAATCTTCCAAGCGTTGATTGTAGTTGTCAATAGTAGCATAGACAGCCCCTTGATTGGTAGACTGTTTTAGATCTTTTTCCAACTCATCGACCACATCATTGAGAATGGCAATCTGCATATAATGGTTGGTCGTGTGCGCTGGTCCAGTCGCTAGCTTAGGTAGGACTAAAATCCCTGTTAAGAAGCTCAGCAAGGTCACACCCGCTACCGTAAAAAGCAAAAGACTATGTTCCAGAGCAGTCATATTGGCAACTGGAAGCAAAAGGATGGTTGCAATGGAAACCGTTCCTTTAACACCTGAAAAGGTTAACAGAGTAGCACCCTTCCAGATTTTTTTTAGTGATCGTTTGGCCCTCCAAGCTCTTTGAGCAAATACTGCACTAATCATAACAAAACGAATACCAAACATGGTCGCTGTTAGAAGGATGATAGCAAGAAGCATCCAGAGATTATCGTAAGTACTGCTACGCAGTACTGGGGCTGCTAGGGTTGGAAGTTCTGTTCCCAAGAGGAAAAAGACCATGCCATTAAGCATGAAGGTAATGGTTCCCCAAATCGTATGAGAAACACTATCCAACTTAGCATCAAAAACGGTGATTTTTTTGAAACGACTGGCAAGCGAAATCCCTGCTACGACAACAGCAATAATTCCAGAAGCATGAATTTCCTCGGCTACAAAGTAAGAGGAAATCGGTAGTACCAACTCTAGTAAGAGAGCACCTGTGACATCAGCAGCATCCATATTGTCCAAAATGGTTAAAAAGAGACGATTAAATAAGGCTGTAATCAAGCCAACTAAAAAACCACCAAGCACAGAAATAACCAAATTCCAGCTCGCCCCAAGGAGAGAGAAGGTACCTGTGGTCAATGCAGTCACCGCCACCTGAAAGGCGACCAAGCCAGAGGCGTCGTTCAGAAGACCTTCCCCCTGCAAAATGTAGCTAATCCACTTTGGAAAACTGAAACGTTTAGAAATAGCTGAATAGGCCACCAAATCCGTTGGCCCAAGAGCCGCCCCAATAGCTAGGCAGGCAGACAAAGGCACTGAGGCAGGCAAGACAGCCTTAGCAAGATAACCGATTCCCAGTGTAGACACGAAGATGACTGGAAAAATCAAAAATAGAATGAGCTTCCAGTTACGTAAAATACTGGTAATATCACTTTCTTCACCCTCACGAAACAGCAAGGGAGCAATAATGAAAGCTAGAAAAAGTTCCGTTTCAAGCTCGAAAGCACGTCCCTTAAAAAGAAAACCGATACCCACTCCAAAAATAATTTGAATCAAGGGTAAGGGAAGACGTGGAAAGATACGATTGATAACGTTCGATAAAATCAAGCTAAAAAGAAGAACAAGCAAAGCTAACGATAGATGCATAGCTCCTCCTACCCTTCCTTATGACAACAGTTTGAGAATAGTTCTTTTTGCTTACTAATTTTTTTATCAATGGCAGTGACATCTTCCTTGGCTAAAAGTTTATGGCAACGTTCGACCTCAAGACTAGCTAACTTTTTCTTGATCTTAGCCGTTTTACGATTATCAACCTTTTTCAAAGTACCCTCGGCACTCTGCTTATCAATATATTTGGCCTGCATATCTGCAAGTTTTTCTTTAATATCTGTAATCATTGTAATTTCTCCAACATCACCAAAAATGGTGGGGTATTAATTTGATTAAGGGGTTGGTAAAGCATAGCTGTGAAAACACGCTGGTCCAAACCGATAACGTACTCAAGCACAGCATCCTTCTCCATATCACCACCATCATGACCGTAGTAAATCATAATAGCCAAGCGCCCACCAACCTCTAGACGGTCAAGAATTTTCTCAACGGCCTCAAGAGTCGTATGGGGCTTAGTGATGACACTTTTGTCTGCAGATGGCAGGTAGCCCAGATTGAAAATAGCTGCTCGAATAGGTTCCGTGACATAACGGTCCAGATTTTCGTGACCATCTAAAATGAGTTCCGCATTTTCAATTCCCAGGTCTGACAAGCGTTGACTGGTCTTTTCAAGCGCCTGCTCCTGCACGTCAAAGGCATAGACCTTCTTGGCAAGGCCAGCCAGAAAGGCTGTATCATTGCCGTTTCCCATGGTCGCATCGATAGCTATACTCTCATCATCCAGCACTTCTGCTAGAAAGTCATGAGATAAATGAATGGGTCGTTTAATCATGCTTTTTCCTCCTTCTCGCTAGCTACTTTGCACCCTTGCCATGAGTCACGACGTTCCATCTCTTTGTCGATGGCATTAAGGACTTCCCACTTGTTGAGACTCCACATAGGACCAATCAACATATCTCGCGGCGCATCACCAGTAATACGATGAATGACGATATCCTTAGGGATGATTTCCAACTGGTCACAGATGATTGACACATACTCTTCCTGACTCAGCAATTTAAGACGCCCCTCGTGGTAATCTCTTTGCATACGCGTATTGGTCATCAGGTGGAGGAGGTGGAGTTTGATGCCCTGAATGTCATTGTCCGTCACACAACGGCGAACATTTTCCACCATCATCTCGTGGGTTTCCCCTGGCAATCCATTAATCAGGTGCGATACAATTTCAGCCTTTGGTGCACGCTCACGCACACGCTTCACGGTCTCTACGTAGAGTTCATAGCTGTGTGCTCGGTTAATGAGTTCTGACGTTTCTTCATAAGTCGTCTGCAAACCAAGTTCAACAGTCACATGCATACGTTCTGTGAGTTCTGCCAGATAATCAATCACATCATCTGGCAAACAGTCTGGGCGAGTACCGATATTGATGCCAACAACACCAGGCTCATTGATAGCCTGTTCGTAGCGTTCCTTGATAACCTCAAGCGGAGCGTGGGTATTAGTAAAATTTTGAAAATAAACCAGATATTTCTGAACTTCTGACCACTTGCGGTGCATAAAGTCAATCTCATGGTAAAACTGCTCACGAATCGGCGCCTCAGGAGCTACAATGGCGTCCCCAGACCCCGATACCGTACAAAAGGTACAGCCACCGTGGGCCACTGTGCCATCACGGTTGGGACAATCAAAGCCCGCATCTATAGGAAGTTTGAAAATCTTTTCGCCAAAAATTTCACGATAGTAATCATTGACTGTTCTGTAACGTTTTTTCATAAAGACTATTATAACACTTTGACCTTAAAAAGAGAGTAAGACTAGGACAAAAATCATGGATTTCTGCCTGTCCTACTCTCTCTTCTTACTTAGTCTTTTTCAAATAATCAATGGCTTCTTGAGCTGTTTTAACAGGGACGATTTTCATCTTGGTCCCCAGTTTCTTGGCAGCTTCCTTGGCCTCTTGATAGTTAGTCTTAGCATCCGGATCAGCCTTTTTCATTTCCTTAGTTACTGGATTATTTGGCACGAAGAAAATATCTGCGCCACTATCAGCCGCTGATTTCACCTTGAGGTAGGCCCCGCCGATATCACCGACAGCCCCATCCTTTTCAATAGTGCCTGTTCCAGCAATTTTACGGCCAGCCTTGAGGTCTTGACCAGACACCTGATCGTAAATAGCCAAAGTAAACATAAGCCCCGCACTTGGTCCACCAACACCATCAAGTTTAAACTTCACGTTTTCAGGACTCTTGACCTCAGTATGATCCGTCAAACCAATACCGATACCATTTTTACCATTAGCAATCTTAATGATCTTACCAGTGGCAGTCTTTTCTTTGTCCTCTGTCGTATAAGTGACCTTGACTTTTGAACCCAACTTAAGTCCTTGGACGTATTTAATCAAGTCAGTAGAATTATCAAAGGTCTTGCCATTGACAGCTGTCACCGTATCCGCAATATTAAGGACACCCTTGAAACTAGAATCATCAGCCACCTGAAGCACATAAACACCCATATACTCCAAGCTAGCCTCCTTACCAGCCTGAGTCAAGCCCTGATAAATCGCCTGGTTTTGGGAAGTCTCCATGTAGAATTGATTGATACGCATGAAATCTTCATCAGAGTAATTTCCAGTTGCCTCTTCAGCCGTTTGAAGCTTTGCAAAATCATTAAGCTGAGCATAGAGCATGAGGGCCAAAGTTGCCTTGGTTTGAGCCACCGCCACAAAATTGTAGGATCCTTTTGAATCATCAGCTTTCTTATCTACAGTCAAGACTTCCTTAGTATCAAAAGCACCACCCGGAAGCTCAACATAATAATTATTTAGCGGGAAAAAGAGGGAAAAGAGGAGGAAAAGTACCGTAATAATACTTAATAACCACCACTTAATCCGCCACATTTTCCCTAATAGCGATTTAGATTTTGTCTTGTTTGCCACGCTTGGCCTCCACTTCCTTAACAACTGCTTGAGGAACATAAGAACTAATGTCCCCCTCAAAATAAATCAACTCACGCACTCGACTCGAGGACACTGGTGTCACCTCATGACTAGCAATCAAATAAACCGTTTCAAGCTCAGGCGCCAGCCCCTTATTGAAATAATCCATATTAGCCTCATAGTCAAAATCTGTCGCATTACGAAGGCCTCTAACCAGATAAGTCACCCCAAGATCTCTGGCGACATCTACAGCCAGACTATCGTGAGCCGTTATAACCTTGACATTGGGAAAATCTGCCACAACCTCTTCCAAGATACGCTTGCGAGTCTCAATGTCCCAGAAGCCCTGCTTATTTTTATTATAAAATAGTCCAATATAGAGCTCATCAAAGAGCTTGCTGGCTCTGGCAATAATATCCATATGCCCATTGGTAATTGGATCAAAAGACCCCGTAAACATAGCAATCTTTGTCATAGCATTCCTTTCTACAACTTCCCTATCAAAGGCTAACGCACGTAAACGGTCACCTTACTGATACCATAGGTTTTCTGCTTCCAAATCCCAAAGTTTGAAATTTCTTCAGGCAAGTCCACAGCCTTATCCGTCTCGCAAACCAACATAACTTCTTCAGCCAAGAGCCCTTGCTCCTCTAACTGAGTAATATTAGCCACAATCTGCTCTTTGGCATAAGGCGGATCTAAAAGCACCAAGTCAAATTGACCTGTCAATTGTGTCAATGCACGCGCTGCATCCATCTTCAAAAGTTGAAACTGCTTCTCACTCTTGGTCATCTTGATATTTTCCTGAATAACAGCCTGTGCCCGACGATCCTTTTCCACGAGGACAGCAGACGACATACCACGACTGATAGCCTCAATAGCCAGGCTACCGCTCCCAGAAAAAAGATCCAAAACACGCCCTCCATCAAAGAAAGGACCAATCATATTGAAAATAGCACCCTTGACCTTGTCCGTTGTTGGACGAGTCGTTTTGCCTTCTAACGTTTTAAGCGGACGCCCGCCAAAATCACCTGCTACAACACGCAAGTTGGTCACCTCGTTTTTACTGATTTTTAGTAAGACTTTTCTATTATAACAAAAAATTACACATAGATGTTGCCACAAAGAAATCTAGTCATGCTAAATACCTACAAGACCACACAAAAAACTCGAGAACCTCCCGAGTTTCCATTTATTTTACTTATCACCAAGTGCAGTCACGTAGTTGTAAGAACCACACATGCTACAATCCTTCTAGATAACTAACCCATCCTTGGTATCGCTCTCCAACTGTCTCATCATAGTGATATTGATTGAGAAGAATTCCCTTTTTATCAGGTATAAATTCGTTTTTTTCTGCATTAACTATAAGTATATCTCTAAGTCTATTTTTTGCCCAATCATACCCTTTGTTAACCTTGAAAAAATCCATTATATAGTATTTAGCAAGCTTTCCACCTATCGTTTCAGACATTGAGAGATTCATAACAATAAACAATAAATGTTCTATCTTTATATTTATGCTATCAGGTTTAAATAAGTCTTTCTCATCTGGATAGATACACCTAGATGATGTATTTAAGCTGACTCTATATAATTGTTCTTCAAATTTTCCTTGATCACTATTTTCAAATTCTATTACTGAATTTTTATTTGAAGGCAACAAAGGAACATGATTATATTTACTATAATCAAAGCTATTACCATTATTAATTAAAGCTATATCAATATCTTTAAAATAAAGTAAAAATTCCTTTACCAAATACATAGATATACTTTCATTGATTGGGTATTTTGGGGAAATTATGTTATACAAAACCCTTGATTCTAGTAGTTTTTCAAAATCTTGAGAAATATTTTTAGGTAAACTAGTTAAAATATTTTCCAAAGACTTGATATCTAATAGATTTTGTGAAAACTCTTGATAAAATAACATTGTGGGTTTTATCCATTCATCAGGTAGACCATTCTTGCTTATCAATAATTTAGATACTTCTCTATAATAAATTTCTTGCCAGTCCTTTTTATATTTGGAACGACCTATTATATTGTGAAAATTCCCAATAGTAATATTAGTAAAAACGTCTCTCCCTGTTGCAGATTTTAACCCAGATCTTGATTCATATTTTTCAGAAAAATAATGTTTTTCCAAATAATTGTCTGAAAACCATTCTTGTAACAGTCTTTTCATCAGGAGGGTAACAGGGGTTTTTTGCATCAGAATACTAATCTCATCATCATTAAATGAGCCATTATCACTAATTGCATCATTTGGCAAGGCTAAATCCATATGGAAATTCACTAAAGCATTGTGGAAAGTGATTCTGTCATCCCCAATTTTTTTAGATTTAATATTACTTCCAGACACATAATAAAACTTGGAGTTCTCAAATCCATAGTATTGGATTAAATTCTTTATAAGTTTGTATACATCATCAAATTTAGAAGGATTTTCAATACTATTTAACTTTAATACTAATTTATAAGCTATCAACTCTCCGTCAGTAATCTGAATATCTAAATTTAGCTCCTCAATCAAACGACTAAGCGAATAAGAAATAATATGTGTAACATTGGATTCATTACTTAATTCACTCAATTCCTTTACAAAAGGTCGGTACTGTAAGAAAGAGTCTTTCCCTTTGTTCTCAAGGCTCATCTTTGTTTTCCAGATTTCAGCAAGACTAGTCGATACATTTGTTAAGTCTGTCTGACTCAACTGCGTTAGATTTTCTTTAACAATATTTTGAAACTTGTCTGTATTAAAATCAATTTTGATTTCTCTAGGACTAAACTTAGGAATGATAATTTTCTTATATAAAGGCTCTATTTCTTTCTTTGAGGAGATAACAATAACACGGCAACCGATTATTTGTTCGATATAATCGATAACTCCTAAAGCTTCATTATAGCTCTCAAATTCACTCAATTTTAAATTATTCGACTTCTCAGCCGATTTTATAATAGTATTTGATACCCTCTCGAAATCATCAAAAACAAGAATCCATTCTTCTGAATAATTTCTAAGAATGTATATCCCTTGAGAACTATAAAACCATTGAATCAGATTTCCAATTACCGGTAAATTAACAAGAATTGAAATCTTTGTTTCTTGAATAATTCTATTATTTATTTCTTGAATAATATCTTTACGTGAATTTAGTCCAAACAAAGATACATATAAATATTTTTTCCCAATTTTATCTAACATTGAAGTAACAAACTTTGTTTTTCCTGTTCCCCAACTACCTGTTATCCATATATTTCTGACACCACCGTTATTGATAAGCGACTCAAACTCCTTATACTCGTCCCCTTCGAAATTTTCTCTATCAATTCGCTTTTTTTTATTACTTTTATTTTTTGCATACATCCCTCAAAATAAAAAATGCTAAACCAATAAAACAGATGAAAAAACAACGATAAATTGTCTTGATGACTTCTATTGGGATTGTATGCCCAAAGAAGAGAATACCTACTGTACTATTAATACTAATTACAATCTTTCGTCCCACTTCAGTAAATGAAATAATAACTAACGCTAGCATGAAATACCAAATTCTTCTGAACTTCAACGTTTCTCCTACTTTCTTTTTCTACATACGTCTCCCATTCTACCATAACTATAACTCAGTTTTTACTTAACTTATAATATAAAATAACCTCAAACTTATTTTCACCATCAAACAAACACAAAAAACTCGAGAACCTCCCGAGTTTCCATTTATTTTACTTATCACCAAGTGCAGTCACATAGTTGTAGGCTTCGATACCAGCTGTGGCACCATCCCCTACGGCTGTTGTAATTTGGCGAAGGTCTTTCTGGCGGACATCCCCAATGGCAAAGATACCAGGAATACGTGTTGCCATCTTATCATCTGTAATTACCCAACCATCTTGGTCAGTGATGTCGAGACCTGTCAAGTAATCTGAAACTGGATCAAGTCCCACATAAACAAAGACACCACCAAATTCGTGGTTAGTCACCTCACCAGTTTTGACATTCTTGATATCAACACTGCGAACCTTGATATCATCACCCTTGATTTCTTCAACGACTGAATCCCAGATAAACTTGACCTTTTCATTGGCGAAAGCACGGTCTTGAAGAACCTTTTGGGCACGCAATTCATCACGACGGTGAACAATGGTCACGCTATTGGCAAAGCGTGTCAAATAAATTCCTTCTTCAACGGCAGAGTCTCCACCACCAACAACCAAGAGGTCTTGATTACGGAAGAAGGCACCATCACACACCGCACAGTAAGAGACACCACGGCTGTTGTACTCTTCTTCACCAGCAACACCAATATGACGGTGTTTGGCACCAGTCGCAATGATAACTGTCTTGGTTTGGTACTCCTCATCACCAGTTTTGACAACTTTATAGTCACCCTTGTCTTCGATACCAGACACAATACCATAAAGATTTTCAACGCCCAATTTTTCCAAGGGTTCAAACATCTTCATTGACAATTCTGGACCAGAGATACTTTCAAAACCAGGGTAATTTTCAATATCAGATGTGTTATTCATCTGTCCACCAGGAGCACCTTGCTCCAAAGTTGCCACTTTAAGGTTGGCACGAGCTGCATAAAGTGCTGCAGTCATCCCCGCAGGACCAGCTCCAATAACAATTGTATCGTACATGAGTAACTCCTTATATGATTTTCTTGTAGAGATATCTTACACCTAATGTGCCAACAAAGCTAGAATTATGCATTCAGCACGATAAGAATCGCCATAAAAGCAAATGCCAAAACTGGAATCGAAACCATCGACATCATAATAGCATCATAGAGGGCACCTTGACGCTCCTTAACAGTTTTGTCTGCACGACGTAACGCACGCCATCCAAGCCAAATGGCACCAATCACCAAGCACACAAAGAAAGCAATCACAAGGCCTAAGAGATAAAATTTAAAAATATTTAATAACATAAATCATCCTAAAGTGAGAAATAGAAAAGGCTGAGATAACATTCTCCAACCTCTAAATTCGACTAGTAATAACTGCACGATGCAGCCTCTGATTGGACTATAGTCGCCTTTGAAATATTCAAAAGTTCCTAATCATCCTTGTGGGATTTTGACTATGGACTAAACTGTAGTCCTATCCCACTACCTTTTCTATTGTAACAAAAATCCCATCTTAAAGATATTGTTTTGAATAAGAAGCGAAAAATTCTTTTGTTCGCTCTTCTTTTGGATGGTTAAAGATTTCATCAGGTGTTCCTTGTTCAAGGATATGACCTTTTTCAAGAAAGAGCACCTTGTCAGCCACTTGATAAACAAAGTTCATGTCGTGACTAACCAAAATCATGGTCTGACCTGACTTAGCCGCATCAGCGATTGATTTTTCAACCTCACCGACCAACTCAGGGTCAAGGGCAGATGTTGGTTCGTCAAGCAAGAGCACATCAGGCTTCATTGCAAGGGCACGAGCCAAGGCCACACGTTGCTTTTGACCACCCGACAAGTGACGTGGGTAGTGATTTTCACGATTAGAAAGCCCAACCTTAGCGAGCTCTTCTTTAGCAATCTTGGTAGCTTCGTCGTCAGAAAGTTTCTTAACAATCTTAAGACCTTCCTTAACATTATCCAAGGCTGTACGACGTTCAAAGAGGTTGAACTGTTGGAACACCATGGACAACTTACGACGAAGAGTAAGGATTTGCTCTTTGGTAATTGTTTCGAAATCTACCTTGAAATCATCAATGGTAATAGTACCAGAATCAGGTTGTTCCAAATAGTTTAAGCTACGAAGGATTGTTGACTTACCTGCACCAGAGGCACCAACAAGAGCTACAACTTCACCCTTTTCAATGTCAATATCAATGCCATCGAGAACCTTTTGTCCTGAAAATTCTTTGGTCAAATTTTTGATACTAATCATTAGCGGTCACCTCCAATGCCAGAAATGTCAGTCGCTTCAGGAGCCTTAATGGCCATATGATTTTCAACCGAACGACCAATGTACTCAATTAAGATTGAGATTGCCCAGTATACGAGGGCAACTGAGATATAACGTTCAAAGTAACGGTAGTCGGCACCACCCAAGATTTGAGCCTGTGCATACATTTCGACGATACCTGCACTAAAGGCAAGTGATGTTCCCTTAGTCAAACCAATCAAACTGTTAATCAAACTTGGTGTCGCTATAACTGCCGCATTTGGAATGATGACACGACGGTAAACTTGTGCTGATGTCATCCCAAGAGAACGGGCAGCTTCGATTTCCCCAGCATCAACGGCCTGAATCGCTGCACGGATGGTCTCACTCATGTAAGCTGCTTCATTAAAGGCAAAGGCTGTAATAGCGAAGATAGCTGGTGGAATCTCATTAATGTTCCAATCTAAGCCGAACTCACCATTCAAGTAACGAAGGAAGAGTGGAATACCATAGTAAGTCAACATGAGTTGTACAAGGATTGGTGTCCCACGCAAGAAGCTCACAAAAACGGCTTGAATTGGATAAAGGATACGTACTCGATTGATTTTAACAACCGCAAAGACAAGGGCCAAAATCAAACCGAAGAAGGCACCTGCAATAGTCAAGCCCAAAGTTAAAGGCAAGCGTTCCACAATCTTAGGAACAGCATCGAAGACAGCCTTCCATGAGAAGAGCTTACCAGCTGGCATCCAAGATGAAATCCATTTGAAGACAACCGTAACCAGTTGCAAAACATAGCCCCAAAGGATTTCCACTAGCCATGATAAGGGAATGGCTAAAGCAACAGCTACTGCCAAACCAACCAAGCCAAGGATAACTTGGAGATACCAAGGTGACCGATTAAATGCTTCTATACTCTTTTTCACAATGTCGCCCTTTCTTTCTAAAAAAGTCGGTTAGCCTAGTGCTAACCGTTCAAATATCTTATCATAAATTTTATAATATTCATTTTAGCACGACTCAGAAAGTCTGTGAAATAGTCTTTTCTTATCAAAGTGATAAGGAAATCATATCACTGATAATTCAGCTTTATTAACGTCAAAAAGCTGAGACAGCAGTCTCAACTTTTAACAGTCTTATTTCAAATCACTGACGTAATCGCCACCGAAGTATTCCTTGCTGAGTTTGGCAAGGGTTCCATCCTTCTTGAGCTCTTTGATACGTTTATTGACAAAAGTCTTGAGTTCCTTACCTTGCTTATCATTTGAGAAAAGAAGATATTCAAGACCATCAGTCTTCATACCAATATCGTCTTTAATCTTGTTTACAGCCAACTTATAACCTTGATCTTTGACAATGTACTCAGAGGAAATGGCATCATAAAGGATAAAGTCAATTTTTCCTTCTTGAATGTGTTGAACACGTGTTGAAAGACCAGTTGAGCTAGAAGCGTAGTTGATTGTAATTGGTGTCTTGTCCGCATTGGCATGGTTCCAATTTTCAAGCAATTGAGCATAGTTAGAGCCAGGAAGTACTTCTGTCGTCTTACCAGACAAATCGTCTAGGCTGGTATACTTGGTCCCCTCAGCACTGGTGATGGCATAGTTAGAACGTGAAATCGGATCTGAGAAACCATATTTCTGCTCACGTTCTTCATTATAGTTGAAATCATTAGCCGCAATCTGATAACGTCCAGAATCCACCCCTGTCAAGATGGAATCAAAAGGCGTCGTCACAAACTTCACCTCATACTTGTCAGAGTCCTTGAAAATAGCCTTGACCAAATCAATATCATACCCCTTGAAGTCGTCACCTTTTTTGAAAGTGAAAGGCGCCGTATCAGAGTCTGTCGCAACAGTAATCGTCTGCTTTTCACCAGATGCCTTACCGTCACTCTTATTTCCACAAGCAGCCAAAGTCAAAACTGACAAGCCAAGAATCCCTAAACCTGCAAGCCATTTTTTCATATCTATATTCCTCGATACTTTCATTAATAGTTAGTGATAACAGTTTACCATCTTCATCCCAACTCGTCTAATAATAAAATCCTAAGTGGTGATAGATAAAGGTTATAGGGGGTGAGAGGAAGAATAACAAGATAGAAAAAAGCTGCCACTCATGTGACAACTCTTTTCATCCAAAACAGCTTTCCGTACATGTTTAACATCAAATCCAATAAAACACTACTTATCCTTATCTGATGACTTACTGCTTGAGTCGCTACTATCTTCAGGTTGATAGTCTGACAAATTCTTATGGATACGTTCGGCGTAAACGGCTCTGCTTCCTGATTCGTCATGGTCGACCAAGGCTTCGGCAAGCTCTTTATAATCTTCTACAGAAATAGTCCAGTTTCCACCATCATCTTTGGTAAGCTTGAAGGTCTTTTCCAGATTATCAGCACCTGTCAAAGGTGTATAGGACATTTCTTTATCAATGTCCTTAAATTGCGTCAAATCACCGTTAAAGTTTTCACCATAAAGGAACTTCGTTGTGAGATCTTTGGCCTTACCCTTTTCCACATCGTTGTTATCAGCTTGATTCCATTGTTTCAACTTGTCAATGTCGTTGTCATAGAGACTCATAAGGAGAGTACGAACAGCAGCTGCAGCTCCATAGGCACTAACAGAACGCGAAGTAAAGGTAACTGTCGCATCATTTCCCTTAACTTTGACATCCTTCAGCTTATAGTCCTGAATCTTACCAATCATATTACGACGGACCTTAAGAAACTTAGAAAGTACTTGAGTTGGTGTCTTGGCATCATAACCTTCAATGTATTTAAACGTATACTTTTCTTCCGGTGTATACCCCTTCTCTTCAATAGTGTCTGCAACCTGTTTTTCAAAGACATTCGTTTCAGTCCATGTTTCGTAATTTTCTCCGTAGAGTTTTGAAAAACCGTTACTTGATTTTCCAAGCATGGTGTCAATCAAAATCGTCGCATCAGCTTTAGCACGTTCTGTCGGAGTTGGTGTCGCCTTTTTCTTCTCAGCTGGTTTATTGGAAGCACAGGCTACAAGAACCAAACAAGCTGCCAGAATCAGTCCTAAATAGGTAAGAACTTTTTTCATTAAGATTATTCCCTCATTTCTATTGGTTACTATTTAAGATAGCATAGGTCTGATGATTCTTCAAGGTCACTTTTCAGAGTATGAAGCAAAACTCTACCTATTATATTGTTTTGTTTCTAAATCATGACTCCAAATCATCCAAATCTAACTGCCTACCCTCTTGGTCCTCTAAACCTGTCAGGGTAACACCTAAGAGACGAACACCACTGCTATTTTCCTCCAGCTGGTCGAAAATGGTGTGAGCAATCCTTTCGATGGTGTCGAAATCCTGGGTCGATTTGTCCAAGGTCATACGCTTGGTTAAGGTTGAGAAATCCGAATAACGGACCTTGATGACAATAATTCGACCGACTTTTTTAGTTTTCTGAGCACTTTCAGCTACTCGTCTAGCATTCTTAGTCAACTCAGCCTTGATGTCATCTTCATTATAAAGAAGCTTGCCGTAGGTTCGCTCACTTCCGATAGATTTACGGACACGATTGGGCCTAACAGGACTATTGGAAATCCCCCTAGCCTTTCGAAAGAGATCAAATCCAAAACGTCCAAAACGATCAATCAGAGCCATCTCAGGAACCTTCAGAAGATCGGCACCGGTGTAGATATCCATGTCATGAAGACGTTCAACTGACTTTTTACCTACCCCATGAAACTTTTCAATAGGGAGCTTTTCCAAAAATTCCTGAGCCTCCTCTGGAAGTACCACCGTCAAACCAGCAGGCTTTTGAAAATCAGAGGCTAGTTTGGCGATAAATTTATTATAGGAAACGCCTGCTGAACAAGTCAGGTGAAGTTCCTGCCAGATATCATACTGGATAAGCTTGGCTACCTTAACCGCCGATTTGACACCAAGCTTATTTATCGTCACATCAAGATAGGCTTCATCGATAGACATAGGCTCAACCAAGTCAGTATAGCGTTTAAAAATCTCACGAATTTGCATCCCTACCTCTCGGTAATGGCTATAATTTCCTGAGATAAAGACAGCATTAGGACAACGTTCATAGGCTTCCTTAGAAGACATGGCTGAATGGACACCATATTTTCTAGCCTCATAATTACAAGTTGATACCACACCACGTCCCCCAGTTTTTCTAGGATCATGACCGATAATAACCGGCTTGTCCTTAAGACTGGGGTCATCCCTCATCTCGACCTGAGCAAAAAAGGCGTCCATGTCAATATGGATGATTTTTCGACTGGTATCATTTATTAGAGGAAACTCTAACATGGCTCCCTGCCTCCTTTCTCAGATTTATTTCATTGTAAAGCTTTTCACATAAAACTTTGGGCCTACAAAGCATTCTCCCCTTATGATACCAAAATCTATCAAAAAACAGAAATTTATAATACAGATTTATCGTTTTCAAAACTGTATTATAAAAGAATGTCTCTAAAAACGGAGTTTTAAAGTTGTGTAAGCGTTTACTGTGTGATAGAATACTTCTAGAGAATGTAACAGATGATTTTGTTACTAGAATTATAGGAGATCCAAACTATGGCAACGGTTAAAACTAACACAGATGTTTTTGAAAAAGCGTGGGAAGGCTTTAAAGGAACTGACTGGAAAGAAAAAGCTAGCGTTTCACGTTTCGTTCAAGCAAACTACACACCTTATGATGGTGACGAAAGCTTCCTTGCAGGACCAACTGAACGCTCTCTAAAAATTAAAAAAATCGTAGATGAAACTAAAGCAGGCTATGAAGCTGAAGGACGCTTCCCAATGGATACTCGTCCAACTTCAATCGCTGACATTGACGCAGGGTACATTTCAAAAGAAGATGAACTTATCTATGGTATCCAAAATGATGAGCTCTTCAAATTGAACTTCATGCCTAAAGGTGGTATCCGTATGGCGGAAACTGCTTTGAAAGAACACGGTTATGAACCAGACCCAGCTGTACACGAAATTTTCACAAAATACGTGACTACAGTTAACGATGGTATCTTCCGTGCTTACACTTCAAACATTCGTCGTGCACGTCACGCTCACACAGTTACTGGTCTTCCAGATGCTTACTCACGTGGACGTATCATCGGGGTTTACGCTCGTCTTGCCCTTTACGGTGCTGACTACTTGATGCAAGAAAAAGTTAACGACTGGAATGCTATTAAAGAAATCGACGAAGAAACTATCCGTCTTCGTGAAGAAGTTAACCTTCAATACCAAGCACTTCAAGATGTCGTTCGCCTTGGTGATCTTTACGGTGTAGATGTTCGTCGTCCTGCCTTCGATACTAAAGAAGCTATCCAATGGACAAACATCGCCTTCATGGCAGTATGTCGTGTAATCAATGGTGCCGCTACTTCACTTGGTCGTGTGCCAATCGTCCTTGACGTATACGCAGAACGTGACCTTGCTCGTGGTACTTACACTGAATCAGAAATCCAAGAATTCGTTGATGATTTCGTTATGAAACTTCGTACAGTTAAGTTTGCTCGTACAAAAGCTTACGACCAATTGTACTCAGGTGACCCAACATTCATCACAACTTCAATGGCTGGTATGGGTGCCGACGGACGTCACCGTGTTACTAAGATGGACTACCGTTTCTTGAACACTCTTGACAACATCGGTAACTCTCCGGAACCAAACTTGACAGTTCTTTGGACTGACAAATTGCCTTACTCATTCCGTCGCTACTGTATGCACATGAGCCACAAGCACTCTTCTATCCAATACGAAGGTGTGACTACTATGGCTAAAGACGGATACGGTGAAATGAGCTGTATCTCATGTTGTGTATCACCACTTGACCCAGAAAACGAAGAACAACGCCACAACATCCAATACTTCGGTGCTCGTGTTAACGTACTTAAAGCCCTTCTTACTGGTTTGAACGGTGGTTACGACGATGTTCATAAAGACTACAAAGTATTTGACATCGATCCAATCCGTGACGAAGTTCTTGACTTTGACACTGTTAAAGCTAACTTCGAAAAATCTCTTGACTGGTTGACTGACACTTACGTGGATGCCCTTAACATCATCCACTACATGACTGATAAGTACAACTACGAAGCTGTTCAAATGGCCTTCTTGCCAACTAAACAACGTGCTAACATGGGATTCGGTATCTGTGGTTTCGCAAATACTGTTGATACATTGTCAGCAATCAAATACGCTACAGTTAAACCAATCCGTGACGAAGATGGCTACATCTACGACTACGAAACAATCGGTGACTACCCACGTTGGGGCGAAGATGACCCACGTTCAAACGAATTGGCAGAATGGTTGATCGAAGCTTACACTACTCGTCTTCGTAGCCACAAACTCTACAAAGATGCAGAAGCTACAGTTTCACTTCTTACAATCACTTCTAACGTTGCTTACTCTAAACAAACTGGTAACTCTCCAGTTCACAAAGGGGTATACCTCAACGAAGATGGTTCAGTGAACTTGTCTAAATTGGAATTCTTCTCACCAGGTGCTAACCCATCTAACAAAGCTAAAGGTGGATGGTTGCAAAACTTGAACTCACTTGCAAGTCTTGACTTCGGTTATGCCGCTGACGGTATCTCACTTACTACTCAAGTATCACCTCGTGCCCTTGGTAAGACTCACGACGAACAAGTTGATAACCTCGTAACTATCCTCGACGGATACTTCGAAAATGGTGGACAACACGTTAACTTGAACGTAATGGACTTGTCAGACGTTTACGAAAAGATCATGAGCGGTGAAGATGTTATCGTTCGTATCTCTGGATACTGTGTAAACACTAAATACCTCACTCCAGAACAAAAAACTGAATTGACACAACGTGTCTTCCACGAAGTTCTTTCAATGGACGACGCTTTGGGATAAAAATGAATAAAGAGCTCGCAATTGCGAGTTCTTTTCTTTTTGTAAAACACTTATTTTCATTATATTTTTCTAAATCTACTATAATTTGTATTTGACTTTTTCTCAGATTAGCTATAAAATAAAAGCGTTTCCGTTTGGTTTCTCCAAACACTTCACTCTCAGAAGCACCTCAGAGAAATGACACTCTATCACTGTCTAACTGCTAGTTTACAAATAACAGGTCAACTAGTATGACAATAAAATAAAAGAGTACAAGGAAGAAAGATGAATAAGAAAAGTTTTAAGCTAATAGGATTAGTAGCTCTCGTAGCAAGTACAGTCCTACTCGTAGCCTGCCAATCCGAGACCAAAACCGAAAACTCAAAGTCCAAGGACGTTCAATGGGGTTATACTGGCTCTACTGGTCCAGACCATTGGGGTGACCTTTCGAAAGATTATGAACTCAGCAAAAATGGTAAAGAACAATCTCCGATCAATATCACCGGTGCTGAGGACGTTGATCTTCCAGAACTAAACCTTAATAATCAAGAATCAGAAGCTCAAGTTGAAAATAACGGGCATACGATTGAAGTCAGCTTTAAAAATCCAAAGAATACCCTAACGATTGGTGATGATGTCTATAAATTACAGCAGTTCCATTTTCACGCACCTAGTGAGAATGAAATTGATGGTCATACTTATCCTCTAGAGGGGCACTTCGTCTATAAGACAGATAATGGGAAAATCACAGTTGTCTCGGTTCTCTATAATTATGGCGATGAAAATCAAGCCTTAAAACAAATATGGGATAAAATGCCTCAGGCGGCCAATACAGAAACTGAGCTTCCTCAGGCTATCTCACTATATGATTTCTATCCTGAAGACAAGGACTACTACAACTTCGAAGGTTCCTTGACAACACCGCCATGTACTGAGGGTGTTAACTGGATTGTCTTCAAGAATCAAGAAACCGTTAGCAAGGAACAAGTGGAAAAATTCACCCAAACCCTTGGATTTGAAAATAACCGTCCTATCCAAGATACAAACGGTCGAAAGATAAATGAATAAAACAAGATAAAGAGCTTGATGACTACTCCTCTCATCAAGCTTTTTTTCGTTGACGATATACTAGAATCTTTGTTACACTGGTTCTATGATTATCAAACATACAAGAGATACACTTTCAGAGACTTATCTAGATGCTGTGGCTATTCGAAACACCGTTTTCGTTAAAGGGCAAGGAGTTCCTCACTCTATCGAGATTGACGCAAATGAAGCCTACTGTATTCACTTTGTTTTATACGATGATAAAGACAAGGCTGCAGCAACCGTACGCCTACTGCCTAATAAAGATTTGACTCAGCTTACCCTCCAACGTATGGCGGTGCTCGAGGCCTACCAAGGCCAAGGTCTGGGAAGCATTCTCTTGAAAGAAGCTGAAGATTTTGCACAAGAGCAAAGCTTCCAGACTATTTCTCTCCATGCTCAACTCGGGGCACTTAAGTTCTACCTCAATAATGGCTATCAGGAAGTCGGTAAAATCTTTGAAGAGGCTGGTATCCAACACATTACTGTTGAAAAATCATTACTAAGTAAAAAAGCTTAAGCAGTAGGTCAACTGCTTAAGCTTCTTCTTTTGTCGCAAATATAGGATAGCCATGCTCGACAGCAAGAACTGATACATATTCTCTTTTCTTTAATGTCTCTACGATCTTTTTCCAGTATTTCTGCCCTTTAAAAAGAAGGACAAACACTCCCATGCAGACCAAAAAACCAAGAAATTGTTTATATTCAGAAGATGACAGTTTTGATTCTAGTTCTAGGAGCTCAAACAGTCCTCTCAATAGAACTGTAAAGGTAATCATTATAAGGCTAAGTCCACTAAAGTATCCTAAACATATAAGCAAATACCCTATTTGAAGCTTCTTGGAACGCTTCTTGTAGAGTAACTTATAGTCCTGACTGTACTTTTCAAATACAGGAAAGTGAATATCAAATCCTCTCCTCATACGAATGACTTTCAAATCAGGTTGGGCACGATAACCAAGGCAATGAATCAATTTGTATAGTATCTCTCTTATCAAGATATAAGAAGAAGCGATTATAGGGACTACTATACAAGAAAATACAAGAACACCTAAATAGAAGGAATCTTTATCAAATGCCAACAAGTCGACCATCACCCCAAAAAACATACCACAGACAAAGAGACTACTCCCGTTAAGCACACAAAAGAGGAGACTCAAAAACCAAGGGACAAGTTTGCTTTCCTTAGAATGTCTACTCGACCCTTTCACGAATCAGCTCCTTTTTCATTATCTCAATTAAAACATCTCTGTCTTTAATCCATTGAGCTCTCTCATCCTTGTAGTAAGTACGATTACTGAGGAAAATAGCTGCACGTTGAGCTGGGATATTGATAAGCACAAAGGTACCTGTATAACCAGTATGAAGAATCCAATCGCCTTGGAGGTCCCAAGCGACACTACGTTCCTTATTGGATTGGCTGATATTCTGCGTCAGATTTTTAGCAAAATCATCTCTCAAATAATGGTCAATAAAGATTTCCAAGTCCTTTAGGGTTGAAAAGAGACCTGCTGAACCTGTATGCTCTTTGAGCACTCGAGCCTTGGGATCGTGAACAGTTCCTCCCGGAATTCCCTCAACAGTTGGAACAGCAACCTCAACTGGCCCAAACCGTGTTTCAGACATACCAAACGGTTGAAAAATCTCGCTGTCAAAGAGCTTATCCAGTGTTTGTCCAGAGACTTTCTCAAGCATCAAGCCTAGGAGAATAAAATTAATATCGGTATACAAAAAAGGTTTATCATCCTTAACTTTGATGGCATTAATAGCAGAAATCAAGCCAGCTTGGTCTAACTCATCACGGTTTGGAATAAAGGGATCAATGCCGCTACTGTGAGAAAGAAGCTGACGAAGGGTTAGCGTCTTATCCACTACTGCAGGATAATAGGTCGATAGTTTCTCGTCCAAGTCCAATTTTCCCGCCTGCAAGTAGAAAAGACAGAGGGTCCCTACTCCTACCACCTTGGAAACACTAGCTAAATCATAGGTCAGTCCTGGAACTACCGGAATATTTCCATCCTGAGTTCCTAGATAATGCTCCTGCCAATCTTGTCCGTCATAAAGTGCAAGGCTGGCACCTGGAAAGATGTCAGCCTTGATGTAGTCTGTAATTGTTGACAATGTTTGTTTAAAATTAGTCATTATTTTGTTAGCCAAACCTCAATATTACTCATATCAGTCAGTGCAAGTAGGCTTTCTTTAGTATCTAGATAACTTGAGAACTGTTCCTTTTCAAGTTTCTCATGCAAGGCAACCAAGTCGTAGTCTTCAGCTACCTTAAATTCTAGAATTTCCAAATCCCAAGTCTGGTCTGGACTCACTTGGAGGTCAGGACCTTCTGCTTTCTCAAAGTGGATAGACAAAGGCAATTCTTCACCAAAAAGATTGTCGTAAAAGAAAGCTGCTTGAGCTGTATCAACAACGTTCAAGGTCAAAGACTCGACCGTAAAGTCTGACACTCCTTTGAAATCTTCTTTTTCTTCAACATCTGCGTATTCAACTGTCTTGAGAGTAGACAAGTCATCTTCGGCATGCATCAAAATAAGACCATTCTCAGGTGAGATTGTTTCAAAAGCATACCCTTTTTCCCCTTGGAAAATAGCCTTGGCTTGGTGATCATCACGCGCCAAAAGGTACTCAATCTCAAGTGGATCTGAAACCTTGATAACCACTTTATTAATTTTCTTAGGGCCTTCAACCGCACGGCAACGGTAAGCTGGTGACTCCTCAATCACAAAAAGTGAGTTACGGTCTGTCCAATCTGTGAAGACCGCAAGGGCATTTTCCTCAGTCAAAAGCTTAAATCCTAATGTATTTTGGTAAAAATCAATATTTTCTTGTCTGTTATTCACACGAAAGATTGGTGTGTGAAACTTAAAATTCCCTGATTGCGTCATGACAACCTCCATTCTTTTCTATTTTATCCGAAAAGAGCCTGTGTGACAAGGATTTTCCTAAGAAAAAACAGGATTGTAATTTTTTCACATTCTTTCACATAAATTATGAAAATCATTATATTATATTTACCTTAGGACTAGCTATTTCCTCATTTTAGAGTATAATAGAGACTATGAAAACTCTCGTCAATCATTTGGCGTTTAGACATACCTATCAGGGATTCTTTTTACTGCTGATGATAGCTATCCCAAACCTGGCTTTAGGTATGACAACGTCATATAACAATCAGACTGGGTTGACCTTCACTAGCCTTGAAAGCTGGGGAATTATCGCTGTCAATCTCATTATTTTTTACATTACCTATCTTTGGGCTAAAAGTGAGGGGTTGATTCACAGCTTTAGCTTAAATCGAAAGGATATCAAAGCTATTATCTGGGGCTTTGTGCTTATTTTTCTGATGGGAGTTATTGGGAGTAATCTTATGCTACTGACTCACACCAACTACCATGCAGAACTTCAAAGAACCCTTACGACAACGCCTATCCTACCAGTAGCCATTGGCATGATGACCACAGCCTTCTTACAAGAACTACTCTTTCGCAAGTGGATTTTCTCTTGGCTGGCTCCTTATTCGACAGTTGCTGTTTTAGTGAGTACCGGTCTCTTTTGCCTATTCCATATGCCTACCAACCTTGCCCACCTCCTCCTTTATATTGGAATGGGCTTGGCTCTCTCTATGATTTACCAAAAAAGAGAAAATCTATCAGTGGCTATCTCACTTCATGTCCTATGGAATCTTTTCACCTTAGGTGCTACAATCCTAGTTATAACTACTCCTATGTAACTGAGAAAACTTTCTCAGTTTTTTTGCTACTTTCAAAATTTTTAGCGTAAAAAAATCTGAAGCACTAACTTCAGATTTTTTGTTATTGATTAAAGGTAGAGGGCTTTGAACAAGTATACAGCCAAAATTCCTGCAAGGATTGGAGCTACAACTGGAACCCAAGCATACCACCATTTAGAATCACCTTTGTGCTCACCAAGAACTGATGTTGGCAAGATGTGGTGAAGAAGACGTGGCATCAAGTCACGGGCTGGGTTAAGGGCTGGTCCTGTAGGTCCACCAAATGATAGAACCAAGGCACAAACCAAGAAACCAACACCAATGTGAGCTACAGCAAGAGATCCATTCGCCATTTGGCCTGTTACAGCTTCTTTATCATACCCATATTGGACTGCTTGTGAGACCAATTTGTGACCAAAGTAGTTGTTAGTCAAGGCAAGGGCACCAAAGAAGAGAAGGAATGAACCTGCAAACTCATTGGCAAAACCGTTAGCCCATGCACGATTACGATTTTCTGGAGTGTCATCATGATCGTCAACTGCTGAAATCGTTGAGAAAGTACCAAGAATATTGTTTGGATTCTCAGTTTGTACATAGTAAGGTTGGTGAACCCAAACCACGATAGCTTGACCTACAAAGGCACCAAGAAGTTGTGCAATAAGGTATCCAGGAACGCCTACCCATGAGAACAAGCCAGAAGCAGCAAGTCCAAGTGTGAAGGCAGGGTTGATGTGGTTACCAGAAACATCACCAAACATAAGGGCTGGCATCATAACACCAAAACCATAACCAAAGGCGATTACAATCCAACCAGATTTGTTACCTTTTGTTCCCTTAAGCTCAACGTTGGCAACGGCACCATTACCAAGGGCTACAAGAAAAGCAGTTGCGATAAACTCAGTGAGGTATTTTAAAACCCATTCACTGCTGAACGCTTCTTTTAGAAAATCATTCATTTGTCTCTTTATTTCCTTTCGATTTTACAATAATTTAGACATCTATCATTTTATCAAGTATAATGTCTAATGTAAAGATATTTCTGAAATGTTTACGCATTCTTTTTGAGGTTTTTAAATATGAAATTTAACCAGTTTAGTTACATCCCTGTTAGTCCTGAAATGGCTTGTCAGGAACTTCGTTCTTTAGGCTTTGAAGTTTCTTTAGACGCTAGTGCTAAAGCCAATTTTGAGGCTTTTGTTCGCAAGTACTTCCTTTTCTTTGAAGATACTGATTTAGCTTTGAAAAATTGGATTGCTGATACAGAGACTGACCTCCTAACCTTCTTCCAATCAGATCGTCCTTTGACTGCTGAAGTCTTTGGTTTGGTAGCTCTTCAAATGCTAGGATTTGTCCCTAATGTGGACTTTACAGATAGTGTTGCTTTCCTAGAGGAAATGGCTTTCCCAATTACTTTTGATGGTAGCCTTAATAACCTCCATCAATTGCTAGCAACACGCACACAGTCTGGCAATACCTTAATTGATCAGTTAGTAGCTCAGGATTTGATCCCTGTAAGTAATGACTACGTCTTCTTTAATGGTAAGAGCTTGGCAACATTTGACACTAGTCAGCTTCACCGTGAGGTGGTTTATGTCGAAACACCTGTAGATACCGATCAAGATGGACAGTTAGATTTGGTCAAGGTGACTATCTTACGTCCTGATGTGGACTTCCCAGTTCCAGCCATGATGACCGCAAGTCCTTATCAACAAGGGACTAACGAGCCTGCTTCAGATAAGCTCACCCACAAGATGGAAGGTGATTTGCTCGTCAAACCAGCAGGTGAAATCTCCCTTAACCAACCAGAAATCAAGACACCAGAGGCAGACCTTACGCCTATCAATCCTGTCACGAAGGCTCAGGAGCGTTTTGCTCACACAGATACCTACACGCTTAACGATTACATGTTGGCTCGTGGTGTGGCTTCTATCTATGTGTCGGGTGTCGGTACCTTCAATTCTGAAGGCTTCATGACCTCTGGAGACTATCAACAAGTTCTGGCCTATAAAGCTGTCATTGACTGGCTCAATGGTCGTGCACGCGCCTTTACTAGTCGTAGTAGACAGCATACCATCACTGCAGATTGGGCATCTGGTAAGGTGACTACTACCGGACTTTCATACTTAGGTACCATGTCCAACGCCCTTGCTACAACTGGTGTCGACGGTTTGGAGATGGTCATCGCTGAAGCAGGTATTTCTTCTTGGTACGACTACTATCGTGAAAATGGACTCCTCGTCAGTCCTGGAGGATACCCTGGTGAAGATCTCAACACCTTGACCGAATTCACCTATTCTCGTGCCCTATTAGCTGGAGAATACCTACGCCACCAAAAAGACTACCAAGCCCACCTCAAAGAGCTAAGCACAGCCATTGATCGTAAGCATGGGGACTATAGCCAATTCTGGCATGACCGCAACTATGTGCAATTCGCAGACCGTGTCAAAGCTACTGTAGTCTTTACACACGGTAGCCAGGATTGGAATGTCAAACCGATTAACGTCTATCAAATGTTCAATGCTCTTCCAGACTCTCTTGAAAAACACCTCTTCTTCCACAATGGTGCACACGTTTACATGAATGCTTGGCAGTCTATTGACTTCCGAGAAAGCATGAACGCCTTGATTTGTCAGAAACTCCTTGGTTTGGAGAATGGCTACACACTACCTACTGTTATCTGGCAAAACAACCAGTCTGAACAGACCTGGGAAGTTCTCGATAACTTTGGACACGACAATGGTAAAAACATTCAGCTTGGTGAGACTGAAGCTAGTATCGCTAACCATTATGAAGAGGAAACCTTTGCCAAATACGGTAAAGCTTACCAAAGCTTCAAGGATGACCTCTTTGCAGACAAAGCCAACGCCATTACCTTGGACTTTGAACTGGACCAAGACATCCAGATTAATGGCCGTGTCCACCTAGAGCTCAAGGTTAAGTCTAGCACAAACCGTAGTCTTATCTCGGCCCAGGTTCTGGAAATGGGAGATAAAAAATACCTAGCTCCAATACCTGAATTAAAACGCATGAGTTTAGATAACGGACGTCTCTTCAAGGAAGAAGCCTTACGTGAACTGCCATTCAAGCAGGCCAAATACCGTGTCATTACCAAAGGACACCTTAACCTGCAAAATCGTAAAGACCTTCTTACCATTGAAGATGTTACGCCAAATGAATGGATGACTATCGGTTTGGACTTACAACCAACCATCTACAAACTCAACAAGGGCGACAAACTCCGACTCGTTCTCTATACCACAGACTTTGAACACACCATTCGTGACAATAGTGACTACGAATTAACTGTGGACCTAAGCCAAAGTCAGATGACATTGCCTTATTAGTCTTTATCACAAAATTCCCATAGAATGATGACTCCTATGGGAACTTTTTTTGTGTGTAAATAAGCAAGATTTAGGCTTCAATTGTTACGATTTATTTTAATATCATTTAAACAAATGATATAGCCAAGACAGTGGAATAACACAAATTCTCAATGGACAACTCAACCTTAAAACCGAGAAATCCTCCCTAATGACATCAATAGCCATAACGAATCGCTAGCAATTTTCGCAACTCTGCCATTCGCTCCTCGATAAAGGGAGACAAGGTTAGCTGGTCTTTTCTGACCACTTCGGATATTTCCAGTGACATCCTGCTTAAGATATAGGGAGTGGCTGAACGAGAGTCTGCAAGTTCCGTTCGGTAGGAGTGCAGGACCTGCTTCAAATCAGCATAATCTGGCTTATCTCCAATAGTTTCAATTACTTCATCGATGATAGCTACTGCTTGTTCTCGTCTCTCTTTGCCTCCTGCAAACCATTTAAGTCCTGTCATTAAGAAAACCTCCTTATTTCTTTCAACTAATTTTTCAATCACATCTTTAGTATAGCATTCAAGTCTTTCTATCAGAGCTAGCGTCCCAAAAAGTGGCTATATGTCCTAAATGGTAGCCAAATCCAGATTGGATGCTGAATAGATAGAGCATTTAAATCTATATTCCCAATGACTACTCCTAGGATTGCTGATACGACACGTAACGAACGTAACACAGCAGAACTAATTTTTTGTAATATCACCATGGTAATTCCTTTTCTACTTGAGTCATTTACATAAACTACTAGGGCGTTATCTAAAGAATGATTGGCTATTATTCTGAATCTAGCATGGCTAAAGACACGAATCTGTCACTTTCCATGCTGCTTAAAACAAATACATCACTTCTCATTTCTAAAAATCAGCTGACTAAGATCATCAGAGAACGATAAAGAAACATAAAGTGACAAGGTATAAAATAAAAATGTTCTTTCTTGATGCCAGAAAAATGTTATCACACATTGAATACAGACAGCCAAGATAACTTGTAGGATAAATATTATGTATTTTCTAGAAAAAACAGATTGTTCCAATAGTAATCCTCCTTTCATGACATATTTTGAAGACCCAGACCTTGCAAGTTTTGTCTATACGATAGAAGAATATCCGTCAAGCCATAGAAATCCTACTCTAATTTTCACATTTTTCATTAATCACTTTCTTATTATAGCGTTTTTATGCACTTTATGCAACGTAAATTGAATAATGTCACAAATGGTTACTATATTTTCTATCTTTTAAAATATTTTTTGACTTGCAAGTAAGCTAGAAAATCACAGAGAATTAACAAAAGCATTAATACGACTAGTACTATGCAGTCTGTGGTATCACTGAATGTTAGTAATGTGTAAAACTCTACACAAAGCACTAGAAATGAGATGACCAGAAAGACAATGAAGGACTGCCATATTGTTAACGGATTTACTGAATCGGGACGCTTCTTAAGCAAACGGTAGAGCAGTCCATTTACAAAAATGACTACTAAAGCTAGTGCTCCGACTGATAACCAAATCTCTGGCGAAGTCTTACTTTTGTAGAGAGAAATACTGGTACTTATAAGAAAGACTGCCAATACAGCAGTGATGGTCCTAAAAATCGCAATACTCTCGAACTAATACTCTTTAACTTCATGATAAAACACTTAAGCTATGAATAACCTCAGTCAGTCTTGTAAACCGAATAAGCTATTACATTTAACTCTATTCCTTTCTGTATTTTTTTATACTGCTGTAAGATCTCAAGTAATCCCTTAGCGATTAAATTCTACTGGAGATGTAATACAATAGCGTCATTAGCACTGATATTTTAAATAAGCGAATATACATATCTTTATTTTTTCTATTACAAAAATATGCAATCAAATATAATACAATCTCCGCTATCATTAGCAAGAATAATTTTACTTCGGGAACATCAAAAATAAGCATTTGCAAGCACCTCACGTTCAAAGGGGCAAAAGGTTACTTTTTAAACTGTGACCATTTTTTAAAAAGGAGACTATAAAGAAGCAAGGTTAGCCCCAACAAGTTAATGGTATGGTGGACTGCATCCAAACTTCTAAATAGATTAGCGAGGCCCATTCCGATGAGAATGGTAGCCAGTAAATACGGTTTTGAGTTTTTAAACATACTTTTCTCCTTAAAGTGTTTTTAGCGTTCTGTGCAAAGCTATTCACAGACTAGCAATTGACAAGGTATCTCAATTAGGATTTCTTTTTAGCGGAATTGGTAGCTTTGTGTTTTTCAAGCAATGACATAATAGGCTTATCCAAAAAACTCATCACAGCCATGAAAACCATCCCTAAAATATAACTTTTCAAATCAAACATAATCCATCACCACCTTCAACGTTTGCAAGTGCCTCAAGGTCAAGGAGTTCAAAATTGTTATTTGTTTGCCTTGTCATAGCAACAACCTCCTAAACTATTTTTTAGCTTTTTTCTCTCAAGCTATGAATTTTATTATAGGTTGTAGGCCGACAAAAAAGTAGTGACATAAATGTCACTACTCGTTTTTGATTTTTAGGAACTCTACATTTCGAATACTTCTATTTTTTGAGTCGCTCCCATTTGCTAAAAATCAGACTATAAGTGATTAATGCCAACCCTACCAAATTAATGATATGATGAACAAAATCTAAATTTCTGAAAAGGTTAGCAATTCCAAATCCTAAAAGGAAAATTGCTAGTAAATACATTTTTTTATCTTTAAGCATAGGGTCACCTAAATATTAGCAGAATGTGGCGTAACCAACTAAAGCTCCTCCCCAGTAACCTACTGGGCCTCCTGCTGATCCTACTAGAGCAGATCCAATTGTGCCGGCATAACACTTAACCCATCCGCCACCTTCAACGTTTGCAAGTGTCTCGAGATCGAGTGTTTCAAAAGTGTTCATTGTTTGTGTTGTCATTCTAACAACCTCCTAAAATATTATTTTTTAGCTTTTTTCTCTCAAGCTATGGTTTTATTATAGGGTGGAAGACAACAAAAAAGTAGTGACATAAATGTCACCACTCGATTTTGATTTTTAAGAAATCTTTTCGAATATAGAATCTATGCTCTAAACTAGCTTACTCTCCTTCCATTGCACCTGCTTGTAGGCTGTACATCTTGTGGTAGGTGCCGCCGAGGGCTAGGAGCTCCTCATGGCTACCGTGTTCGATGATACGGCCCTTGTCTAAGACATAGATGCAGTTGGCATCTTGGATTGTTGATAGGCGGTGGGCAATGGCAATGGTTGTGCGTCCTCGACGCATTTTTGCTAGAGAATTTTGAACAATAGCCTCTGTCTCTGAATCAATATTGGCTGTCGCTTCATCCAGAATCAAAATCTTAGGCTGGCTAGCAACGGTCCTAGCAAAGGCTAGAAGTTGGCGCTGTCCGGTTGAAAAACTTGAACCTCGTTCAGAAACTGGAGCATCATATCCTTCTGGAAGTTTGTCGATAAAGTGATTGGCATCCACAAACTCAGCGGCCGCTTTAATCTCTTCATCAGTTAACTCCTGATACATGGCAATATTGGATTTGATTGTACCATGATAGAGAAAGGGTTCCTGAAGGACAAGACCAATGTTCTTACGCAACTCTGCCTGACTATAATCGCGAATATCCACACCGTCAAGAAGAACTCGCCCTGATTGAAACTCATAGAAACGCATGAACACGTTGATAATAGAGGATTTTCCGGAACCTGTAGAACCGACAAAAGCGATGGTTTCTCCTTTATTGACAGAGAAGGAAATATTATCCAAAATCTGGTGCTTGCCATCATAGGATAAGGAGACATTTTCAAAGCGAATATTCCCCTCGGTAACCTTGGCATCTATATCTCTCTGCTCAGGTTCATAGGTGCGCTCGTCAATCAAGGCAAAGACCCGACCGGCTGAGACCATAGAAGTTTGCAAGGTTGAGAAGTTTTGTGTCACTTCAATCAAGGGATCAAAAAGACGGTTAATGTACTGGATAAAGGCATACATGGTCCCCGCTGTGATGCCCAAATAGATACCTCGGTAGCCAAAGTAGGCCATGAGAACAGCATAGCCCAGGAGCTTCAGTAAACTCATGGCTGGGCGTAGAAAGAGAGAATCCAGTGACATGGAACGGCTGGCGTAAATCAGGTGTTCCTCATTAATGGCATCAAACTCTTTTTTGAGGCGTTTCTCTTGGTTAAAGGCCTGAATGATGCGAATCCCTTCGATACTCTCTGACAGTTTGGCATTTATATCTGAAAGCAAGGCTCTGGTCTTTTCAATGATGACCACTGATTTTTTGCGGTAGAGATTAACCAAAAGAACAATCAGAGGAAGAAAGAGCACAATAAGCCCGGTCAGACGAATGTCCAAGATCATCATGGTGTAAAGGGTGGTAACAAATATAAAGATAGCCGAAATAAAGCTAGACAGAATCCCTGAGAACATCTCACTAATAGTCTCTGTATCATTGGTCAAGCGGGAAACGATAGAGCCTGCTGGAGTTTTGTCAAAGTAAGACATGCCTAGTTTCTCCATATTGGCAAAGGCATCTCGGCGAATATCCCTGACAATGCTGTAGGACACACGCGCAAAAAAGAGATTTCCCAAATACTGAACTAGTGTCTGCAAAAGATAAAGACCATAGTAACCAATCAGAATTAAACTTGCCGCCTGATTCATATCATGAAGATAGTGGTCAATAAAATAAGAGGCCACAAGGGGAATAATACTCTTGATAACCGTTGTGGACAAGAGGAAGGCTAAAGCTAGAAAGGTCAAGAATTTGTAAGGCTTGAGATAGGTCAAGAGACGCTTAAACACAGACCATTGGTTTTGATTAGGCATCATCTTCTTCTCCTCCTTCCATTTCTAACTGTTGAGACTCATAGGTCTTGGCATACCAACCACCCTTAGCTAGCAAATCCTCATGACGGCCACGTTCAATGATACGACCATCCTGCATGACTAAGATAAGGTCAGCGTGCACCACCGCACTCAGACGATGGGCGGTAATGATAGTTGTCTTGTCCTTGCGGGTATGTTTGAGATTGTCAATAATAGCATATTCTGTCTTGGCATCAACCGCAGATAGGGAGTCGTCCAAAATCAAAATATCTGGATCCAAAATCATGGCCCGACTCATGGCCAGACGTTGTTTTTGACCGCCTGATAGGCTGACACCCTTTTCACCAATGATTGTTTCAAAGCCTTCAGGCATATCCTTGATGTCATCATAAACTTGAGCTAACTTAGTCGCTTCTTCTACCTTGTCAAAGGAGAGATCCGGATTACCAAAGCAGATATTGTCTAAAATGGAGCTGGCAAAGAGAAACTGGTCTTGAGGAACATAGCCCATCAAGCTACGCAAGTCTGATAGGCGATAATCTCGGATGTTATGACCATTCAAATAGATGGCTCCTTGATTAACATCGTGCTCCCGCAAGAGCAACTTGACAAGGGCCGTCTTTCCTGAGCCAGTCTGTCCAACCAAACCAAGGGTTTGCCCCTTGTCCAAGGTGAAATGAATATCTCTCAAAGTATCCTCATCCTCAAAGGCAAAGCGGTCAATCGCATATTCTAAGCGACCATTTTCAATACTTGGGAGAGGGTGCGCAGGATCTTGAACATCTGATTCCTGCTCCAGAAGATTTTCAATACGTTGGTAGGACACATTTCCTCTCTGTGTGATATTAAAGAGGAAGCCAATGGCCATTAGAGGCCAAACCAGCATGTCCAAATAGGTAATGAAGGTTACCAAATTTCCGACCGTTATCTGACCAGCCTGAATCATAAAGGCACCGACAAGAAGGGTCAAAACATAGGATGAGCCAACAAAGAGTAAGACCAAAGGATCAAAAAGGCTATCATACTTCATGGTATGCATATTCTTTTTAAAGGTCATCTTATTGGTCTCTTGGAAGGACTGAAGCTCAGCCTCCTGATAGCCAAAAGACTTGGTTACCTTGATACCTGATACCGACTCTTGGACCTTATTATTAAGTTCTGAAAAGGCTGCCTGGGATTCTCCAAAAGCTTTATGGGTCTTGCGTCCTAAACGACTAGTCGCAAAAGCCATGAAGGGGAGGGGTAAGACAGCCACCAGTGTCATCTGCCAGGAAATGCTGAAAAACATGGTGATTAGGGTTACCAAGGCTGTGATAGAGGCATCCACGGCTGACATGACGCCCCCGCCAGCCAAGCGGGTTAAAGAGTTGATATCATTGGTTGCATGGGCCATGAGGTCCCCAGTTCGGTACTTTTGATAAAAAGAAGGCGACATCTTAGTAAAATGCTCAAAAAGGCGTGAACGCATAATCTGGCCTAAGCGATAAGAAGTCGCCAAGATATACATGCGCCAAACATAGCGCAAATAGTACATCCCCAGAGCTGCCAAAAGCAAATATACGAGATTCAGAAGCAAGATCTGATTGGTCAATTTTCCCGATGTGATAGCATCAATGACCCGCCCCATAACCATAGGAGGAATCAGATTGAGAACCGAAACCAGACTCAGTGCCAAAATCCCGACAATATACCGGCGTTTTTCTAACTTGAAAAACCACCAAAGTTTTGCAATGATTGATTCTTTAAAAGACAAGTTACTCCTCCTATCCTTACAAATGGTTAATAATAGACCTCGTATAAGTCTCGTATGATAAGGTTACTTCCAATAGCGATAGATTGTGCCATCTTCTAACTGAAAGTGACCAATATAAGATAACTTCCCAAAATCAGTAGACTCTGGTAATTGATAAGCAAAGGAATCAAAATTATATACCTTGTTCCCACCATCCATAGAGTAACTATCCTTATCATGGATAACTGATTCATCTTTCTTAGGGCTCCAAATGCGTCTGATTTCATCAGATGTCTTATACTCTCTGACAAAATTGTACAATTCAAAGTTAGTAGCCTCACTGAGATAGCGACCATCGGTGTTGTAGTTGGCTAATTGAGGCTCTCTCTTAGGCTCAGAATAATTCCAAACCTGTCCTCTTTCTCGCATGATATCGGCATCACGACCACTTTGATAAGTATCTGCCTTACCCATCGTCATTGTTACTCCTAACGTTAATACGGTGACTACTGTCATCATTAAGTGTTTCATTGTTTCTCCAAACGTGTTTATTCATTTTTCCCTCTTTTGAATGTGTTGTATTTGTATGATAGAAAATAAGTGAAACCTGGGACACATAGGCTCCCAGGTTTTTTACTCTTTAAAATGCGTTTGAATCAGTTTCACAAGGAGGCGGTAGGCAGCTAATGCCAGCAAACCTCCTAAAGTATTGGTCCATAAATCATCTAACTCAAAGACACGATTAGCATCAATGAGAAGGTCTAGAATGACTTGTCCAACCTCAATCGTCAAAGACATGACAAAGGTCGCTAAAAGGACCTTTTTCCAAGACCTGAATCTGGGGTACAAGGCTAAAAGCCCTAAAATCAGCGGACTCAGCAAGAAAATGTTGGTCACATTTTGCCCAAGCACAAAGACAATCTCTTTAAGACTATCTAGCTGATAAAAGTTAGTCAAACTATTGAATGGGGTTAATAAGACCACGACACGACCAAAATGTTGAATACCAGGGGTTTCAACACCTTCAACTAGCCCGTACTGGGGTGTCCAACATAGGAGCACTAAACAAAGGAGATAAGCACAGACCAAAACTTGGCTTAGCTTTCTTCCTTTTGGTGTTAGTTCTCCGTCCTTATCTACCCAAGTCTTAAGCTGAAACATCTTACTTACCTTCTGATTTACCAGAAGCTTCTGCCACTGCTTTTTGACGGTCGCGTTTCATAGTGTTTGAACGCAATTGTCCACAAGCAGCATCGATATCTGTACCGTGCTCTTGACGAACCACACAGTTAACCCCATTTTTCTTAAGCACATCGTAGAAGGCCGCCACACGTTCTTTAGTTGAACGGCTATATTGATCGTGCTCTGATACTGGGTTATATGGAATCAAGTTGATGTATGACAACTTACGGATTTTCTTAGTCAAATCAGCCAACTCTTGTGCATTTTCAGGATGGTCATTGACCTCATTAAGCATGATATACTCAAAAGTTACACGACGGTTGGTTGTTTGGATGTAATACTCGATAGCTTCAAAGAGTTTTTCAAGTGGGAATGAGCGGTTGATACGCATAATGCTTGAACGAAGATCATTGTTAGGCGCGTGAAGTGATACGGCAAGGTTAACTTGAACACCTTCGTTAGCAAATTCCTTGATTTTTGGTGCCAAACCAGATGTTGATACGGTAATGTGACGCGCTCCAATGGCAAGACCATTATCATTGTTAATGGTACGCAAGAAACGAAGCACATTGTCATAGTTATCAAATGGCTCACCGATACCCATAACAACCACGTGGCTGACACGTTCACCGTCGCCACGATCGTCAAAGTATTTTTGTACCAACATGATTTGCGCCACAATCTCACCAGCAGTCAAGTCACGTTGTTTCTTGATCAAACCACTGGCACAGAAAGTACAACCGATGTTACATCCAACCTGAGTTGTCACACAGACAGACAAACCATAGTGTTGACGCATCAAAACCGTCTCAATCAACATACCATCTGGCAATTCAAAAAGATATTTAACGGTACCATCTTTAGATTCTTGAACGATACGTTGTTTCAATGGATTCACACAGAAATTCTCATTCAATTTAGCAATAAAATCCTTAGAAATGTTGGTCATTTCTTCGAAAGATTGCACACGCTTCTTGTAGAGCCAATCCCAAATTTGAGTAGCACGGAATTTCTTTTCACCGTGTTCCATAGCCCAATCAATCAACTCATCACGAGTAAGACCATAAATAGAAGGTTTGTAGCCTTCCATATCCTCTAACTTCTGACGTTTACGACGTTCTGGTTTTGCTTGTGTTGTTACTTCTGACATAGTTTAATTTCCTTTTTTTCTGATTGTGAAATGCTGACCATCTGACTTGGTCTGGCTTTGTTTCTTCGATGGGGTGTTTTGACCTTTAGATTTTGGAGCTTGCTTCTGACTCTTCTTGAAGTTAGGCTTACGCTCACGACCACCATCCTCAGATCTAGATTTGAACTTAGGACGACGCTTGATTTTCTCAAAGCTTGGACCCTCTTGATCCCTATCTCTTCGTTTGGACTTGTCTGGCTTTTGCTTAGCAGAAGCTTTTTGCCCCTTATTCTTTTGAGAAGCATTGCGCTCTCTAGATTCCTGAGAAGCATTACGACGATTATTAGAACGACGGCGCTTGCGACGAGGTTCTGTCTCCTCTTCAAAGATGATTAATTGCGGCTCTTCATTTTTCAAAATAAAGTAGGCGCAACCAAAGGCACAGTATTCACGCAAATACTCCGACAATCGGCTAATGCGGTCTGTCTTACGCGTATTAGGGCGCTCGTCCTCGTAAAATCCCTTAAGGCGAAGCTGGTCATTAGACCAGTCCCCAACGATATAATCATACTTGAGCATGATTTCAGAAAAACGTTGCCCAAAGCGGGTAGCGTCTAAAGCATCCTTGTGATTTTCAAGAACTGTAAACTGACAGGCATCTGATTTCAGAAGATCAGCCACATACACAAAGTCTGGCCCGGGATATTTATTATAATTAAACATTTCTGGCAAGATTTCTTTACGCATGTGCCATCCTTTCTGCTCTCTCTTATTTTCTATCCTGATGCTGTAATAATGTCTCTATATCTTATCCCAATTGGCACCATTTTTTCCTAAATACTTGGCCACAAGTTCCCTTAACAAATCTGGAAAAAGAAGAGTAACTTCCTTTTCCTTAATTGTAGGGAAGTAAGAAGCAAAGTAGTACTGGTCCACAAGGACCAAACTAAACTTCTCATTGGAATCTACAACCCTTCTATTATACAACAAATTACCGTTTTTGTAAGCAAAATTCCCCGTGATTACTTCACCAAATGTCTTCCCTCTAAATCCCATACCTTTAATAGCCTGATTTTTAAGGAGTTCAGCCTTAGTAAAAACTTCCTGACAGATTTCTTTGAGCTCTTGGCCTGTCACGACTAGACGAGCCATCCGCATCTGGTGAGGAAGTGCTTCTTGCAGGTCTGCCATGGTCACTTGAGGACCTAGTGTTTTCATGATAAGTCCAGTATTTAAAAGCGTTAATTGGCTATGAGTCTCCTGACAAACAGCCTGTAAAACCAATTGACAGGTCTCATCAAAATCTAGTTCTCGACCTAGATTAGCTACTTTTTTCTGAGCTAAACGACGATGGCCTTCCTCACGCATAGCCCTGATAAAGGCTTCGTCCTCCTTGTCTAAATCCAAGATGTAGGACTTGGTGGGAATAGCCTCAATCTGACATTCTATCAATTGCCCATTTTCCACAGTAAGGTCAATACAGCCAAGATAATAACCATATCTGTCAGCAGCTGCTAAATAGGTTTCATTGACTAATTTACCCTCTTCAAAAAGGTGATGCGTGTGGCTCCCAATGACAAGGTTTACCTGCGGATAAGTCTCTGCAATCTGCTCATCATAACGTACACCTAGGTGACTAAGAACGACGACTATATCTGCATCCCTTACCTCAGGACGAGCCAAATCCTCTTCCAACCTAGCCATAGGCTCTAACACCTGCCAACCGTTGGGAGCATAGGTGATGTAATATGGGAAGGTATAGGCCAAGAAAGCAATGTTTGTACCTGCTTTAGTTTTATGGATAAGATAGGGTTTGGCCCATTCAGGCTGTCTCCCTTCATCCTTGAGATTTCCTATGATCGGCTGAAACTTAGCCTGCTCATAAAGACAGTCTAGCTCCTCCTTGGCCAGACCTATCCCCTCATTATTTCCAATAGTCGCATAGTTTATCCCCAACTCATTCATCAGGGCTACATTAAAACGCCCGGCTGTCGCATCAGATAAGGGATGGGACTTATCCACATTGTCCCCAAGATCTACCTTAATCAGCTCTCTATCTGTCTGACTCAAATCATCCACAGCTCGCTTGAGTTGTGGATACTGTTCAAAATGAGAGTGTAAATCATTGATATGAAGAATTCGAATCGTGTCTTTCATGACTCCTATTGTAGCACTTTTGCTATAAAAAAACTTGACAATCATTCGGCACTGCACCCATAAAATGAGACACAAGAAAACACTCCTGTTGAAATCTGGTAAACTAGAAACAGGAGTGTTTTATTATGGTCAAAAAAGCATATTCAGTAGAAACTAAGCTAGCCTGTATCGAAATGAAGAAGGCAGGTAAATCAAATAAGGTTATCATGGATACCCTCGGTATCAAAAATGCTAGTCAGGTCAAGACCTGGTGGCGTTGGTATCAGAATGATGAATTGTACCGTTTCCACCAACCTGTGGGGAAACAATATACTTATGGTAAAGGAATGAAACAATTATCTGAAGTGGAACAGTTACGTTTGCAGGTAGAATTACTAAAAAAGTATCAGAGCTTGGTAAGAAAATCGACAAAGTAAGTCTTATCAAGCTAGTAGAAGAGTATAAGAAAACGTGCCCTGTATCTATTATTTTAGAGTGTTTCGGAGTCAAACGCTCCACCTTTTATCGCTGGAAACAGGAGTGTAAGAATTCTCAGAAAAGAGACGAAATAGCAGATAAAATCGAACAACTCTGTATGGCAAATCGCTTTATTTACGGCTATCGAACCATCACTCGCTTACTAAAGAAAGTTTATAACCTCGTCGTTAATCGCAAGAAGGTCTATCGTATCATGAAGGAAAAGGGCTGCCTTTGCCGTGTCCGTCCCAAGAAGGGACCTAAATTAGGGAAGCCTTACCATGTAACAGACAATAAGCTAGATCGTGATTTTCAGGCAGACAAGCCTATGGAGAAGCTTGTCACAGACATCACCTACCTCTACTTTGGAAACTGTAGACTTTATCTATCTTCGATCATGGATCTCTATAATCGTGAAATAGTAGCTTATAGCATCTCCGAGTGTCAAGATACGGACTTTGTACTCGACACACTTCATCAACTTGAGCTACCTCAAGGAGCACTTTTACACAGCGACCAGGGATCTGTCTACACCTCAAAAGCCTACTATCAAGCTTGTACAGAAAAAGGCATCACCCGCTCTATGTCCCGAAAAGGAACACCAGCAGATAATGCCTGTATCGAATGGTTTCATTCCATCCTAAAGTCTGAAACCTTCTATCTCCATAAGTGGAGAAACCTAACTAAAGATAGTATAACAGATATTGTTAAAAATTACATCATATTTTATAATGAAACTAGAATTCAACAGAGATTAAATGACCAGTCTCCTGTAGAGTACAGAAAACTGGTCGCATAAGAGGTTTTTTCTCTTGTCCCATTATTGGGGTGCAGTGCCTTCTGCCAAGTTTTTACATGCTATTTTTCAAACAGGAACGTATTCCTAGTTAACTTTCTTTTTAACATATTCTTCTGCGAGATGATAGACGTCATCTGCTAGGGATATACTGACATAGATGCACACAATTGAGAAAATTTCTCCTCTAAAGTGTTGCCAAGCAAAGAATATAAGCCCATAAATTAGGAGAGCAATTACTATTTGGCCAAAAAATTGACTCAGTAATCGCCTAATAACGACAAATAAGGCCATAAGTAATCCCATCTTTAATACCATAACCAATACCCTTTAAGGCTGCACCTTGCCAAGTACCTGTTTGAATACCACCTTTAATGGCTCCTCCAACAGCCCCGACGCCTACGGCAGCTGTAGCTCCCCAAAAACTACATGCTCCACCCTTAACAGTAGAAAGATCTTCGGAATTAAGTGAGTTAAAATTGTTAATGATTTGTGTTGTCATTAAAACAACCTCCTTTAAAATATTTTGTTCTACCCTTTTCTCAAAAGCTATGATTTTATTATAGGTAGAAAGCCAACAAAAAAAATAGTGACATTTATGTCACTACCTGATTTTGAGAGTTGACTCAACTAATAACCTCAAACGTACAAATTATTTTACTTTAAACGGAAAGCTTCTTAAAAATGGCTGTGATAAAACTATTTAAAATCTGTCATAGTTTCAGTTCTTAAGACATACTTAATTATTTTACAAGCATATATTGAGACTTTCTCAATAGTTAGATAATAATCAAAAAGGCTGAAACACTTTGGTTTCAACCTCTTGAATTTTAAATTAAAATTTGCTTTCAGCTAGAAGCCAATGTTTAGAAACTCTGCTTCTTAGCTTTACGTTCAGCACGTCCCTTAGCACGGTTAGCTGCACGACGCTCACGTTTGCGTTTTTCGTCAACTTTCCACTGAATTTTCTTCTTGTAGCCAGGTTTGATTTTTTTCTTTTTCTTCTTAACCAAACCAATCATTTCCGTATCAAGTTTTTGATAGGCTTTTTCACGATTGGCACGACGGTCGCGGTCATAGGTATCTTGAAACTCGCCGTCCTTATAGACTTTAGGTTCAAAGGTAATCCCCATCTTTTCAAGCTCACGAATATCTGAGTCGTCGCTTGGTTGATAGAGGGTGATGGCTGTTCCTGACAAACCATTACGTCCTGTACGCCCTACACGGTGAACAAAGAAGGACAAGTCTTGAGGGATGGCATCATTGATTACATGGCTAACCCCTTCAATGTCAATCCCACGCGCCGCAAGGTCCGTCGCTACAATGTACTCAAACTCAAGCTTCTTAACTTGATTCATGATACGCTTACGTTCACGTGGTGGAATACCGCCGTGAATTTTCGCTACTTTAAGACCATTTGACACTAGGTAACTGTGCAAATCGTCAGCACGTTCCTTGGTATTAACGAAAATCATTGCTAGATACGGCTGCATCCCCTTAAGCATCTCAAGAATCTGTTCATTCTTGTTGCGACCCTTGGTAGATACCAACCAGTTATCAATAGTATCCGCAATAACTGTTGAAGTTTTGATTTGTTCCATGACTGGATTGGTCAAATACTTCTTCAAGAATGGTTGCAATTTTTGAGGAATGGTTGCTGAGAAGACCAAAATTTGAACTTCCTTAGGCAGACTTGCCGCAATCTTGTCTACAGTATCCAAGAATCCCATATCCATGGTCATATCAGCTTCGTCAACAACAAAGGTATGGGCCTTGTGGATAGCCAAGTCACCAGACTTAACTAGGTCATAAATACGACCTGGTGTCCCGATAACAATATGAGGTTGTGCTACCTTGAGTTTCTCAATCTGACGTTGCTTGTCTGTACCACCCACATAGTTGACCACACGAATTTCAGTCTCAGAGTGTTTGGCAATTTGTTTTGTCGCTTGGTAAATTTGTGTCGCCAATTCACGTGATGGTGCTGTAATAACAACTTGAACATCGCCACTCTTTGGATTGAGTTTCTCAAAAATTGGCAAGAGGAAGGTATGTGTTTTCCCTGAACCCGTCTTTGATTCACCCACTAAATCACGACCTGAACGAACCACTGGAATCAATTTCTGCTGAACAGGTGTTGGCTCCTTAAACTTAATCTCATCAAGAGCCTCCTGAATAAATGTTTTAAAATTAAAATCTTTAAATGACATGTTTACTTACTTCTTTTCTATCTAGTCTATCCTTATCATTATAACAAAAAAAGAGCATTTCTGCTCTTTTCATTTATTTCATAACGTTTCCAAGAACCATCCAAAGAGTAATCGCACTTGCGAGCGCTCCAACAGTCCAAAGGAAAGCATCAACCTTCCACTCTGACCATTTGTCACCCTTACCTGAAAGGCCACCCAATTCGAGGTGGTGGTGGAATGGTGTCATACGGAAAATACGACGACCTTCTCCATACTTACGCTTAGTGTATTTAAAATAGCTGACCTGTAGCATGACAGAAGCTGTCTCAAAGACATAAACCACACCAATCAAGAGTAGCGTCCACTCTACACGTAGGGCAATAGAGATAACCGCAAGCATAGCTCCAAGTGACAAGGAACCAACATCTCCCATAAAGACCTTGGCTGGCTTGTGGTTAAAGACGAAGAAGCCAAGAAGAGCCCCAATCATAGTGATAATGATGGTCAAGATAGCGAACTCACCCTTGACAAAAGCGATAATCCCATAGGCAATCAAGCTGATAACCACAGAGATAGAAGCTAAACCATCAATACCGTCTGTCAAGTTCACAGCATTTGAGAAACCAACAATCCAGAATAGGACAAAGAGAACATAAAAGACACCGAGATGAATGGTTAATCCACCAATAGCTAAGCTATCTGTCCCACTAGGAAGTACGTGGATAAAGTAGAAAAGCAAACCCGCAATAATCTGCAAGGCCATCTTTTGCCAAGGTTTAAGTCCCTCATTGATTTGACGGAAAATCTTAAGGAAATCATCAAGGAAGCCGATGATTCCATAAATCAAAATCACAAAGAGAATCCCTACTGTGGCACCATATGCTTGGTGCCCCTCGCTAAAGACGTGGAAGTTGAAAATCAAGCTAACCAAGATGGCAACCACTAGGAAGACTGTCCCTCCCATAGTTGGCGTCCCAGCCTTAGCCAAATGCTGCTTCACATCTTCATGCATTTGTTGGCCACCGATTTTCTTGATTTTGTAGTAAGTAATAAAGTGAGGCATGGCGAGCACCGTCAACACAAAGGCGGCCACGCCTGCTATCAGACTCATAGTCATCTTAGTCTCCTAAAGTAATGGTAATCTTCTTGGTTTTAGACAGGGCTTTTCCTGCCGCAACACTTTGTTTGGTAACAGTCCCTGACTTGCCACCCTTATAAGTAACTTTAATGCCTTTCCATTTGGCAAAGGTTTCAACGTTCTTCTTGGTCCAACCATACATGTCTGGAAGTTCTGTGAAATCATTGGTCATGATAAGAATCTGTTCATTAGCCTTGATATTGGCTTTGGCATCTACAGAAACCTTCTCAATCTTATCACCAACACCCAGAACAATCGGATGAATCAAGTTTTGACGAAGGGTGTTAGCTGTCTCGCCCGGACTCTTACCGATAATATCGCCGGTTTGATAGCTCGTTTCCTCGGTCTTTTCACTACCTTCAGACACAGAAGTATCTAGGGTGTCTCCCATAGACATGGCTTCTTCCAAAACCGGGTTAACCACAGTTGCATAAAAATTATTATCCCAAGTCTTAGGCTCCTGTACAGTCACATACATGATATATTCTGGATTATCTGTAGGTACCATGGCTACAACTGAATTGAGGGTTTCATTGGAACCAACTTTGTAGGTCCCAGTCTTCTCATCAGCAACCTGAGCCGTTCCAGACTTAACTGAAACATCATAATTGCCAACTTGGATAATAGGTGACCCTTCAGATTTATTGTAAAGGGTACCGAACTCTGGATCTGTACCAACGGAAATCATATAGTTACGCGTTTCAGAGGCAGCCTGCTTAGAAACTGGCTTACCGATAACTTCCTTCTTCGCTGTACGAACTGTGCCTTGGTTAGTATCGGCAACTTGTTTGATAAATTGAGGTTCTAGCATTATACCATTGTTTGAAATAGCGGTAAAGGCTCGAAGCATCTGCACCTGAGTCACCGAAATCCCTTGTCCGAAGGACGATTGAGCTATATTAACAGAGTTTCGAGAGACAACCCCTGAAGATTCACCGACCATCCCAAAACGGGTTGGAAGACCAAATTTGTAAAGAGATAAGTAGCTAGACCAAACCTTGTCTCCCATCTCTTGTTCCAGCATGGTCATACCAACGTTACTTGAATAAGAGAAGCCTTGGGCAAATGACATGGTACGACCTGTTGAGATACCTTCATTGATTGACCAGTCATTAATTTCAACGTCGTCAACCTTAATACCATTAGCATTACTATAGGTCGTATTCGGGTTAAAGCTTCCATTGTTAATAGCAGCTGACAAGAGCATGACCTTCATGGTTGATCCAGGCTCATACTGAGCTTCGTAAAGACGGTTAACCCAATCATAGTTTTTCTTAGCCTGTCCCTCAAGAGTATCAGAATTATAGGTCGGACGTTGTGTCGTTGCAAGAATCTCACCTGTCTTAGCATTAACAACTGTCGCTGAAGCATTGACACCTTGCGTCTGCTCCATAAAGGTATCCATCTGCGTTTCTAAGAAGGTTTGGAGAGGCGCTGACAAGGTTGTATAGATGTTCTTACCATCGATAGCTTCCTTGGTAATGGTTTCCGTACCTAGAAGCGTATTACCGTTTTTATCCTTTTCATAGATGGCCTCTCCATCTGTTCCAGTCAAGAGGCTATTGAGCGAGCGCTCCAAACCAGTTTGACCAATTAAAGAATATGAGCCGTCTTTTTTATTTTCAACAGCTTCGGCACGACCAAGAAACTCTGACGCGAAGGTTCCATTAGGGTACATTCGTGACGTTGTTGCTTCAAAGGCCATCCCCTTAATTCCCGCATCTTTAAAGGCTTTTTCTAGTTCTTCTTTAACAGAGTAGGTAATTCCCTTCCCCTTTAGCCCAAAGGAAACCTGGTAGGCACCCTTAGTACGCAATTGGGCCAAGGAATCACTCTTTTCAATTCCTAGCTTATCCTTTAAAATATCAGCAACCTTGTCAAACTGACTATCTTGGACATAGAGTTTTTCTTGAGTCGCTGACACATAACTGGTCGACACGATAGCGTAAATGGCATAACTGGTTGAATCCTCAGCCAAAACATTTCCATTTCGGTCGTAAATCGTCCCACGCTTGGCAGCCACCGTGGTCTTAGTGTTATAAGATTTAGCAGCCTGGGTAGACAAATCGACACCAAACTTACTGTCTGTCCCGATAATCACCACAAAGTTGATAATAAAGACGAAAAAGATAAAGATGCTGAGAACCATAAGGTTCTGACCAACGTGCTGTCGATTCTGGGCTGGCTTTCGCCTATCCCTAACGACATAGTTTAGAAATAAATGTTTAAGTTTTCTTAATCTGTTCATTGGTTACTTCACACTCTTAATACTATCGTTATTAATAGACAGGCCTGCCTTATTAGCAATCTCTTTAATACGGTCAGAGTTTGTCAACTCATTAACCGCCTGCTTTGCATTATTAAGCTCTGTTTTTTCATCACTAATCTTGCTATTAAGGTCTGTGATTTGTTGCTTGATAGCCTGATTACGCCCTTGTAAAAATACAACTGCAATACTCATCACAATAGCTGTCAAAACAATTGCCGAATAGAAGGCCTTTTCCATACGCGTCATAAAACGAATATGGTTTCTAATGGCTCTATTGACAATCTGATGTTCCTTATTTTCCATAATTATTTCCTGATTTTTTTAGCCACACGCAATTTAGCAGAATGCGAGCGGTTATTAGCTTCTAATTCTTCCTGACTAGGTAGGATTGGCTTACGATTAACTAAGGCTACCTTAGGTTGGAGGTCTTCAGGAATAAAGGGTAGACCTTTAGGCACATCTACCGTACTAGCTTCCTTGAAAAGCTGTTTAGTCAATCGATCCTCCAAAGAGTGGAAGGTAATGACCGAAATACGACCATCCACAGCAAGTAAATCCAAGGCCTCTTGAATAGACTCATCCGCAGCACCAAGCTCATCGTTCACTTCGATGCGAATAGCTTGGAAAATTTGCTTGGCCGGATGGCCCTTCTTCTTCAATTCCTTAGCAGGCTTAGCTGATTTAATGATTTCCGCCAGTTCCGTCGTGGTCTCAATTGGTTTAACCTGACGAGCATGTTCAATCTTACGTGCAATTTGTTTAGAGAACTTGTCCTCACCATACTTGAAGAAAATGCGCACCAAATCGTTGTAAGGATAGGTATTGACCACATCATAAGCGGTCAGACTCGCCTCCTCATTCATACGCATATCTAGCTTGGCATCCTGTTTATAGGAGAAGCCACGCTCACGCTCATCCAACTGTGGGCTAGAGACACCCAAGTCATAGAGAATGCCATCAATTTCAGACACCCCCAAGGCTTCAAGGTTGGACTTGAGATTACGGAAATTATCCTTGATGAAAGTCACCATACCCTTATCAATATAGTCCTTGAGACGCACTTGAGCATTATCAATAGCCTTTTGGTCCTGATCAAAGCAGTACAAATGACCCTTTTCAGATAATTGCGACAAAAGATAAGACGAATGTCCTGCGCCACCCAAGGTCGCATCAACATAGATGCCATTGGGCTTGATATCAAGCATATCAACAGTTTCGTGTAAAAGAACGGTTACATGGTGAAATTCATTAGTCATAACTTTTATTATAGCACAAGAATAGAGAAATTGTCTCGTTCTGTAAGTTGACAGGATAGTAAAAGAGCCAGATCCAAGGCCTGACTCTTTAGTTTCTATATCATTTGATAAGATTAATCCACTCGATAAAAATAACTTTCCGCAGATGGCATCCCATTCGTCGCTAGGATACGGTCCTTACTGTTATCCCCCGCATCACTTGCATCACTAACTCCCTTAGGACAAAGCTGAATTGGAGTATTCCCAACTGGACTAGAATCAACATAAGTTAAGCTATAGATACCTGACACATATTGATTGGATGAGACTTTGTCAATAGGGTAAGTAGAAACCCAGAGATTCAACTGTCCATCCGAAGTAATGGTGATGGTCTTTCCATTTGAAGACTTCCATGTCCCTACAGCTGACTTGTAGTTACCATTTTTGAGTTCATCAGCCTTAAGGGCTGTCGAACTGGTTTGAGTTTGTGACACTGTGCTAGAACTACTATTACTTGAAGCACTGTCCAAGTCCTTCCAATCCCAACTAGAAAGATCTGCTTTTTCAGCACCCGAATCACTGTCCTCTTTTACAAGAGACTGACCATCACTACTAAAGCGGTAGCCTGCACCTCCACCAGCCATAGCACCAGCACTACCATAGTAGCTAAAGGTGTTATCCATGAGGTAGGCCAATGTCATACGCTCACCCAACATGCCCAGTTGTGGCCCCTCTGTCAGACGAACAACCTGACCACTATCCTTAGATATAGTGTAAATATCCGTAATCACATGTTCTTTAAAGAGTTTACCTGGCTTAAAAGCAAGAATCAACTCATCAACACCATTACCATCCAAATCATGGTAAGTATAGACCGTTGAGGCAGGACTTGTTTGAGAATTAGCATAGGTCACAATGAGAGAATTAAGTGAGGCATCCGTTTGGTTGTTGGCCACAGCCGTTTGGTACTTACTAATGATGCTATCATAGGCAGAGGTATCTACCTTTTTCTCTTGACTAGAGCTTGAACTTGTACTTATGCTAGAGCTTTCACTACTACTTGATTGTGACTGCTCTACTGATGAAGATGAAGTCGTCGAAGTCAACCCATTTTGCTGGTTTGAACAAGCTGCTAATAGGACTAAACTAGATAATCCTGTTACTAATGCTAAAACTTTATTTTTCATCTCTAAACCTAAATTCCTTTTCTTTAATCCTTATTCTGCTGTCCCAGAGCTGACATCTGCACTGTAGGCAGGAGCTGTGTAACTTGGAGCATCACTATGTGACTCTGTATAAGCTGTTGGTGGTACATAGTTATACTGGGGCGCTTGATAAGCCTCTTGTGCTGAAGAAGGCGTTGGTGCCGATGCTACCGCAGGAGTTGAGCTTGCTTCTGTCTGACTAGCTGCTTCTACCGTTGAGCTTGATGACTCACTTGAAGTTGAAGAAGATGACGACGAACTTGAGCTCGATGACTTGGATGAAGCCTTGGGTTTGCTTGATGATGACTGCTTAGTCCCCACCTTAACTTGGACCTTAGCATGATTCTGCGCAGGCTGCAAAAAGACAATAGCCAATGCCAAAAGAATAGCCGGTAGGGTAAATGCCAAAATAAGGTAACGTTTTTCTTTTAAATGACGAAGTAGTTTCATAGAATATTCACATTTCTTAAATATATTTTAGTATTGATTAGTCTCAGATAAGATTATATCAGAAATATTAAAATGTGCAACATTAACATAAAACTTTTTTTGACATTAGAAAAACCAACTCAAAGAGTTGGTTGATTGTCATTATTGCTGTGGGTTATCGACGTTGTTCAATGGCACTTCTACTTTTGTTGGTTGACATAATAGAAAAATGAAGATAAAAATACCGACAAATGGGATTAAAGGAATAAAAATATATGCCCAATGATAGCCAGCATCACGTAAACGACGAACCGTTAGAGCAATACCAGGTAAAACCGCAGCAACACCATAGGCAAAAAAGATAAGTAGTAAAATAACACCAATAGTAAATAAATCGCTTGATCCTGTTTCAGCTACCATTCTTTCAAACACTGCTAGGAGCAAATACCAAGTAAAGAAAATCAATAGATGTGCCGAACATGCAAACCAGTAATCTGAAGGTGTTGAACGGCCCTTAAAATCAACATAGCCCTTCCAAAATTTTTTGTAGGCTTCAATCATAATAAAATCCCCCTTTTTTATGATACTTCCAGTATAACAAGTGACAAATCAACTAAAAAACAGCCTAGCGAGGCTGTTAAGTCATTATTATTGCTGAGGATTATTGAAGTTGTTAAATGGATAATCAACTTTAGTTGGTTTACACAACAACACAATGAAGATAATAGGACCTACAAATGGGATTAAAGAAATAAAAATATACGGCCAATTGTAGCCAGCATCACGCAAACGGCGAACTGTTACAGCAATACCAGGTAAGATAGCAGCAATACCAAAGGCAAAAAAGATAAATAGGATGATAAATGAAATAACAGCCAAAAAGCTTGATTCTGTCGCACTTGCAATGCCTCCAAAGATTGCGAGCAACACATAAAAAGTAATAACTGTTAACATATTTGCCAAATATGCAAACCAGTAATCTGAACGTGTTGAACGGCCCTCAAAATCTACATAGCCCTTCCAAAACTTCTTATAAGCTTCGATCATAATAAAATCTCCTCATTTTTTGATACTTATAGTATAGCAATAAAAAAAGAATTTGACAAATTGACGAAAAAGCAGCCATACTAGGCTGCTAAATACTTATCATTGTTGTGGATTATTCAAATTATTGAATGGTAATTCTACCTTTGTTGGTTGCAAGGTTAAGATAAAAATAATAAAACTACCAAGGTAGGGAATCAACGCTAAAAATATCAAAGCCCAATGGTAGCCACTATCTCTTAGACGACGTACCATGATTGCAATGGAAGGTATCAGTAAGGCTAACATATATATTCCAAAAGCTGACAATACAATATAGATCAAAATCATTTGAAAACTATATGCGTCAGAAGTATACGTTGCCGGATCTCCCCCTAAAATCATGATTAATATAAGTAAGAAACCGAAAAGTAAAAAAACCAAACATTGCGCAAGCACATTAAGCCAATAATCTGAACGTGTTGAACGGCCCTTGAAATCGACATAGCCCTTCCAAAATTTTTTGTAGGCTTCAATCATAATAAAATCCCCCTTTTTTATGATACTCCCAGTGTAGCAAGAGAAGGGAAGATTGACAAATCAACTAAAAAACAGCCTCGCAAGGCTGTTAAGTCATTATTATTGTGGTGGATTATTGAACTGGTTGAAAGGAAATTCTACTTTTGTGGGTTGACAAAACAAAACCAACAGTACGATATCACCTATAACAGGCGCATAGCTTAAGAAAATCAATGCCCAATGAAAACCAGCATCACGCAAGCGACGCACCTGAAGGGCAATGGATGGAATATAGGTAGCAAAGAAATATACCATTGCAAGCCCATACAGTAAGTTGAGAATAACATGATAATCACTACCTGGACTATCAAATACAATAACAACTATAATCACGGTAAATAAAATAATACTTACAATAGTATTCGCTAATACTGCAAACCAATAATCTGAACGGCTTGAACGTCCCGTGAAATCGACATAGCCCATCCAATACTTTTTATAAGCTCTAAATATCACAAAAGCTCCTCATTTTTGATACCCCCAGTATAGCAAAAGCTTTATACTCTAGCAAATAGACCAAAAAAGCCCCATGAGGAGCTTTTTGTTTATTCTCTAATTTGACCTTGGCCATTAATATAGAACTTGGTTGAGGTTAGGGCCTCAAGTCCCATTGGGCCACGGGCGTGCATTTTTTGGGTTGAGATTCCGATTTCAGCACCCAATCCAAAGACGAAGCCGTCTGTGAAGCGGGTTGAGGCATTAACATAGACAGCTGCAGCGTCTACGTCGTCTTGGAATTGCTCCGCACGACTGATATCCTGAGTTACGATAGCCTCTGAATGCGATGTTGTGTAGGTATTAATCCAATCAATGGCCTCATCAAGGCTGTCTACCACTTTAACAGACATAATATAGTCAAGAAACTCTGTCGCAAAATCTTCTGGTGAAGCGGGTACGGATTTTTCCATAAGTTTCAAAGCTTTTTCATCCGCACGGAATTCAACAGCCTGAACTTTTGAAATAGCTTTTTCCAAATTAGGTAAGAAGTCTTCCGCAATATCAGCATGAACGACGAGAGATTCTGCAGCATTACACACGCTTGGTCGTTGAGTCTTGGCATTGATGACAATCTGTGTCGCCATATCTAAGTTAGCATATTTATCCACATAAATATGACAGTTACCAACACCCGTTTCAATGACTGGAACTTTGGCTTTTTCTTTAACCGTTTGAATGAGACGGGCTCCGCCACGAGGGATGAGCAAGTCTACATACTTAGTCGCCGCCATGAGTTCCTCTGCTACCTCATGAGAGGTATCTTCAACCAGCTGAACAGCATCTGCTGTGATACCTGCATTTTCCAAAGCCTTACGGGCTACTGTAACCAAGGCCTTGTTGGAATTGATGGCATCACGTCCTCCTCGGAGAATGATAGCATTATTGGTTTTAAAGGCAAGGCTAAAGGCATCGATTGAGACATTGGGACGGCTCTCAAAAATCATAGCGATAACACCCATAGGAACACGCTTTTGAACGATTTTGAGACCATCTAGATTCGTATAGCCACGAACTACTTGTCCGATTGGGTCCTGAAGATCTGCCACCTGACGGACACCCTCAGCAATCCCTGCGATACGGTCTTCCGTCAAGAGCAAGCGGTCTTGCATAATCTCTGAAATACCATTTTCCTTGGCATTGGCCATATCCTTAGCATTTTCAGTGATAATATAGGCACTCTCAGCTACTAGAGCTTTAGCTACCTGATTTAAAAGGTCGTTTTTAGCTGCTGTTGACAATTTAGCAATCCGACGACCTGCCACCTTGGCCTGTTGACCTAGTGTATCGATAAATGTCATCTTAGTCCTCCTGTTTAAAGAGTGTACCAATCTTGGCTCCTTCTAGGACACGAAGAATGTCACGTGGATTTTCACCATTCATCAAAACCATTTGGCTTTGATTTTCAAAAACCATCTGAGCTGACTTAATCTTACTCATCATACCACCTGTACCAAATTTACTACCGGCACCACCAGCTGAGGCTATAATTTCCTCTGTAATCTCTGGGACATAGCTACGAAGGGTGGCATCCTCATAGACATTTGGGTTCTTATCGAAGAGCCCATCAATATCTGACAACATAATGAGTAGGTCAGCACCAACAATCTTAGCTACGATAGCTGACAAGCGGTCGTTGTCCCCAAACTTAGTCGCATGGTCCATTTCATCTACGCTGACAGCATCATTTTCATTAACAACTGGAACAACTCCAAGCTTGAAGAGGCTCTCGAAGGCATTGATGGCATTGGCCAAACTCTCAGGATACTCGACCACATCACGGGTCAACAGAAGCTGAGATACCTTGGTTTGGTAATGTGAAAAGACCTGAGAATAGAGGCTCATCATGGCTACCTGCCCTACACTTGAGACGGCTTGTTGCTTACCGACTTCAGCCGGTCGCTTGTCTAGGTCTAAGACATTGAGCCCGAAGCCCATGGCACCAGAGGATACGAGGACAACCTCAATCCCTTTATTATGCAGGCTAGAAATGACAAAAGCTAATTGATCGATTTTTTCAAGATTAATTTTTCCTGATGGTAAAACCAGAGAGCTAGTCCCGATTTTGATAACCAGGCGTTTTACTGAGTCAAAATTTCGTTTCATGTTTATGATTATACACTAAATTCAGGTATTTTAACATATATAATGCATAAGTTTACATATTAAAGATTTTCAGTAAAAAAGAATCCCTCCAATCGGAGAGACTCTTTAAACAGTTTGTTCTAGGCAAAAAACATGGCTCTAATACGTTTCCAACGTCTGCGATCAACAAAGAGATAAACGATTAGGGCAATTAAAGCTATAAGCCCAGTTACTATAGCGTTGACTACTAGGGCAATCCAGAACTTACTTGCAAAGAAGACAATACCTCCTAGCAAGGCAGCGATGAAAATTGTAAGAATAAAGATACCCATATAGAGCCACTGTCCGCCACCCCGATTGAAGAGCTGAGTGACTTCCTGCCAATTCACTTCCAATAATTTAAGGTCACGTTCAAAGAAATAGCCACCTACAAGATAGGTTGTTACGAGAAAACCAAGAGCGAAACTTGCCACCAAAATAGGATGGAGATGTGCAAGGAATATTAAACCAAGTCCTCCTAGTAAGAGGGATACACCGACTTGCAAGCCATAGAAAATCCAAAACTTTTGACGAAGATAGTCACCCGTATTGATTGGCAGGCTACGGATAAAGTCAAAGTTTGTTCCTTCTAAGGAAGTTGCCACCCCAAGAAAACTTGTTGGTTGCGCTGAAAAGAAACCAAAGGCAATTCCGACTAAAAGCATGAGCCCGAAATAGTCTGGACCTAAATCTTTCAAAAAGAACGCACCTCCACCCAGCATGATCATATATAATACTGGTACCACATAGGTATTGATAATGAGGGTTGAGTTTCCCAAAGTAGATAAATGATGGCGAACCAAGACCTGTCTTTGACTTCGAGTAACAACTTTTACCTGAGTCTTTCTAGCCTTTTTGTTATAAATGGCTTCGTGGAAATAACGAGGCATTCTGACTTTATAAAACCAAAAGCCCAAGATAAGCACTGAGATAAGAGGAAGATAAAAATTTAGTAGGGCCTCCAGAGATAGAGGAGCAGCTACCACATCATAGTAACCTCTTAGATAAGGCAACAAAGGAAAATCGATATGTCCAGCACCCTTAACATAACCATTAAGAAAACCAACCATCATGATAGGGAACATAATCAATAGGGTTGACAGGGTCATCAAAATAGTCGAATAGAGCTTTTGACGAGAACTGCGAACAATCAGCGTTCCAACACTATTAGACAGAATCACTGAAAAAACGAGATTGATAAAGAGAGAAACGATAAAGGATAGCAGCCCCACGACTATCCCCAGTGGGCCAATAAATTGCCAGTAAGCTAGAATGAGAAGACTAAGGATAGGTACCATGAAGGTCATCCCAACCATAGAACCTGACAAGGTCTTGGCCAAAAAGACTTCTGATGGCTTTAAGGGAAGAGACAGATAAGCCTTGCTATCCTTACTATCGTAAAAGGTACTGTAGAGAGCCGTAAAAGTCTGGAGAAGCCCCATGACTGAAAATGTCAAAAGATATAGGGTTAAGACCCCAGGATTGGCCTTATAATCGACACCTACAAAAAGATAGCTATATACAACCGTAAAAATAATTAAAATCAAGAGTTGTTGTCTAAGCATAGCATTAACGATGGAGAAATTAGCCTTTTTCTTTTTCTCCTGACGTTTCTGTAGGTTAGTTACCGCTTGAGGATTTGCATAGAGGAGATTAATTTTAAAAAGCTCCCAAACATGGTTCCAGTTCATGACTACACCTCCTCGATCTTACGTCCAGCCATTTCCAGATAAATGGTTTCCAAATCCTTGTCAGGGTACTGAGACTTGAGTTCAGCTAGAGACCCTTGGAATATGAGTTTTCCTTTCTTCAAAATAGCAATACGATCACAGAGCTGCTCAGCTACACTTAGAACGTGGGTTGAAAAGAGCACACTATTACCCTCCTTAGCATGGTTACGCATGGCTTCTTTCAAATCATAAGATGCCTGTGGATCCAGACCAGTCAAAGGCTCATCCAAAACCCAAATCTGCGGATTAACCAGAAGAGCACCGATAACGACAACCTTCTGACGCATACCGTGAGAGAAGGAAGAAATGAGGTTATAGCGACTTTCCGTCAAGTCAAAGGTAGCCATAAGATTAGTCAAACGTTCCTCAACCTGACTAGCTTCCAAATCATAGATACGTGTCAAAAAGTACCAATAGTCATTAGCAGTTAAATTTAAAAATAAGTCTGGTGAATCTGGCACATAAGCGATTTTTTTCTTGATAGCATCACGATGTTGGCTGAGGGCCATATCATCGACGTAAACTTCACCGTAGCTAGCTTCAATGATGGATGTCAAAATGGAAATAGTCGTGGTCTTACCAGCCCCATTGTGACCAATCAGACCAAAAATCTCCCCATCTCGAATCTCGAGGTTAAGATCTGAGAGAGCATCCTTATCTTCATAACGTTTCGTTACGTGTTCAAAACGAATCATCTTTTATCCTTTCTTGAGAATCTATTTAACAATAGTCTCATTTTACACTTTATATTAGATTATAAAATAGAGTTAGTACCTTGTTTTTTATGAACAATACTCTAAGAACACTGGCAATAGATTTAGATAAGGCTATTTCCTTACCTTCTCATTTATTGTATCACTTCAAAGGTACAATTTCAATAAAACGTTTGTAAAAACGAGACAATTTTGCATTCGATCTTTGATAATGCTAAACTTATAGTATTTAGAATAAATAGGAGGAAAATCACTGATGCCAACTGGAATTATCATCAACTCGCTATCTATTATCTTAGGAGGAATCGCTGGAGGGCTCTTCGGGGACTATCTCAGAGACGATTTCAAGGAAAATCTTAACCTTATCTTTGGCCTAGCCTCTATGGTAATGGGGATTAGCGCTATTGTGAATATGGTTAACATGCCTGCCGTTATCTTTGCAGTAGTTATCGGTACCATCATTGGGCTGGCCCTAAAGTTTGGAAACCTCATCAACAAGGGAGCTGGGCTTATGGAAAAAGGCTTGTCCAAGATTACACCAAGCAAGCAAACAGGGTTAGCTCACGATGAATTTTATGCGCAGCTCTTGACAGTTATCGTCCTTTTTTGTGCGAGTGGTACAGGAATTTACGGGAGTCTTGAGTCTGGGATGACAGGCGATGCTTCTATTTTAATTTCTAAATCTATCCTAGATTTCTTTACAGCCATGATTTTCTCTTGTAGTCTAGGCTACATCGTCTCCATGATTGCCATTCCACAATTTATCGTTTTCTTCCTCCTCTTTGTGACTGCTGGTTTCATTCTCCCTCTAACAACAAAAGCCATGATTGGAGACTTTAAGGCTTGCGGGGGCTTCCTCATGATTGCGACCGGTTTTCGTATTATGAAACTGCGTCAATTCCCAACAGCAGATATGATTCCAGCCATGATTCTGGTTATGCCTATTTCCTGGGCCTGGGTCAATTGGGTGGTTCCTTTGATTAGTTGATATTAGGATTAAAATAAACTAAAACCGTCAGTCTCATGTGACGGTTTTTATCTCTATTTATTGCTATTATGGATTCTAACTATTAAAAACCAGCAATGTTTGTGGCAGTTAATTCTAATTTTTCTAACCTTGTTTAGACTAAGATGAGTTTGTTATAATATCCCTTGTAGGCCTAAGCAACCTACAAGATACTTTTTTTCATAACTATTTCCATCCTCTAATATTTTAACGAACTTACAATACTGATGGAAATCTATCGAAAAGACTGGTGTGTGCACACCGGTCTTTTTTGGTGGGATTAAGACACAAAAAAACCACTCTTTCACTATGAAAGAATGGTTAGGCTATAGCTTATACTTCTACGACTTCCAAGTCTTTTCCACCTAGGAGAATAAGGTATTTATCAATCTTATCTATTTGATAGGCTTGGCTGAGTGCTTTAGCATAGAGGCTCATTTGCCCTTTGTAACGTTCCTTAAGTTCACTAGGATGAGTGAAGCGGTCCGTCTTATAGTCAAAGAGGACAATACGGTCTTCAAGAAGAAGGTAGCCATCGATGATACCACGGACGACAAAATCTTCTTTACTAGCGGGATCTTCTGCCAACATAGCAAATGGTGCTTCACGACGCAACTTACCACGGTTAGCTAGAATGAGCTTCCCAAGTTCGGTGTCAAAGAAGCCTAGTAGCTTTTCTAACTGCACACGCGCCTTAACTTGATCATCTGCCGATACCCGACTCAAGGCCTGTGTCAAATCTTGGAGGGTCACCTTGTCAGAAAGAATCAAGCGTTGCATGAGTTCATGGGTGGCTGAACCAACTGCAGCTCCAGTGACCTTAGTTTTTTGCCCAAAGTCTGGAAGCTCAAAGGTAGTGGTAGTCTCAAGAGGTTGCACTTCCTCTTTCTTGTCCATAATATCCACCCCTTCGGTATCCATAACAGGTTCGTAGAAGGCTTTGAGCTGGCTCGGCGTACGCACAGATGGTAGGTCAATCGCTGGTGCATAAAGCTGGTTGAGTTTTTCAACACTTTCTAAGACAGTTAGAGCACGCTTAATGTCTTCCGTCTGGCGATTGTTAGATAAATCATCAGCATTTACTGCTGCTTGAACTTCAACCTGACCAATAGCCTCTGGCGTCAACTCCTCAGCCTCAACAAAGCGAACAGTAAACTTGAGATCCTTTCTCATAAAGGCGGTATCCAAAGCCATAACCCAATCCTGATAAGTAGCGATTTGGTCACGTAGAGCTACTGGTAGGCGATTATTTTCGACATCCGTGCCAAATTGCTGGGTTAATTTTTCCTTACTACCCTTACCAACTAGGTAGAGTTTTTTCTCTGCACGAGTCATTGCAACATAGAGCAAACGCATCTCTTCTGAGATACTTGCTCGACGCTCTTCCCTACGATTTTCCTGGAAGGTTAAGGTCTCTAGAACAACATTTAACTTGGGCAAATTGGTGTTTATCTGGTCTTTAAGGTCAGCTAGGTACTTAATGCCAAGTCCTTTTTCACGGTTGATAATATACTTACCACTTAGTCCATCCCTACTGTGACCAATGAACTTGCGATTCATCTGCAAGACAAAAACATACTTGAATTCTAGCCCCTTGGACTTGTGAATCGTCATAAGGCTAACGGCATTTTTAGGAACCAAGTCTGTCACTTCCTCTAGGTCGTTACCGCTAGAAATGATCTTATCAATCATACCAATAAAACGAGAAAGTCCCTTAAAACCAGTCTTTTCATAGGCATTGGCACGCAAAGCAAGGGCGTAGAGATTGGCCTGGCGTTGCTCAGCTCGTGGAAGACTGCCAACATAATCATAATAGAAACGATCGTCGTAAATCTTCCAAATGAGGTCATAGAGCGAGTGCCACTTACTGTAATCACGCCAATCTGCCAGAGTCTCAATGAAGAGAGTCAACTTGGCCTCCAGTCCTTGCGTCACGACTTCTGGATGAAGTCCTGATTTAGTATGAGCTGCAAGAAGCTTGTCATAGAATTGTCCTTTGTCAGCCTGGACAGCAATCCGAGCCAGGTCGTCCTCGTTGAAGTTAAACATCGGTGAACGAAGGAGGGCAACGAGGGCATAGTCATTAAGAGGATTATTGATGGCACGAAGGGTATCCAACATAATCATAACTTCTAGTGACTCTAGGTAGCTTGACTTGTACTCGTCAGGAACCAAGGGAATTCCGTGCTCCTCAAAGCTTGCCATCAAGTCCAGATAGGTGTTGCGGGTTGGTGCTAGGAGGGTAATGTCCTCAAAACGTACACCCTGCTTATGCAGACTGATAATTTCTTTGATAACCAAGGAAATCTCACCACTACTGATAGGTTGATCAGAACCTTCCTCGTCAGGAGTCACACTTGCTTCATCACTATTGTAAATCAGAACCTCAGTCTCATTTTCAGGATGAGGCTCTTTTTGCTTCTCGCTACCCGCTACCAACATGTGTGTCTTGTCATAGAGGATGTCCCCGATTTCCTGGTCCATGAGGTGGCTAAAAACACCATTGGTCGCATCAAGAACTTCAGATTGGCTACGGAAGTTCTCTTTAAGGAGAATCAGCTTACCTGCATCTGGATTTTCAAGGAAAAGCTGGAACTTGCCATTAAAAATCTGAGGATCCGCCTGACGGAAACGATAGATGGATTGCTTGATATCTCCCACCATGAATCGGTTGTGACCGTTAGAGAGGAGCTCCAACATGCGTTCTTGGGTATGGCTATTGTCTTGATACTCGTCTACCATTACTTCATGGTAACGGTCACGGTAGCTGGCTGCCACCTCTGGATTTTCCTCCAAAATACGGATGGCGAAGTGAGCAATATCTGAGAATTCAAAGGCATTTTCCTGAATCTTGGCCTGTAAATACTGGTCTGAAAAATCAAGCACAAAGGCCTGAAGCAGCTCTAACAGAGGTAGGATGTCATCATTATGCTTGGTCAAAACCTCGAGGACCGTTAGTTGGGTATCAATCTCACGCAACTGGGCCACAAACTCATTTTTGGTCTTGTTGTAAGCTTCCTTGTAGGCCTTGAGTTCCTCGTCTTTAGGACGGGTCATATTTGTCAAGCCAGTCCCTCCTGACAGAGTCAAGAGTTGTTTGAGCAAGTCCTCCATATCGGTTTGGTCATTGGCCAAGGCTCCCTCCAGAAGGCTAATGGCATCTGACACATTATTCAGATACTTGGCCTTGGCAAATTCACGCTGAGCTAAGCCTAAATGGTCTCTTAAGAAGGCTAAGAAATCAGCCAACAAGCCATCTTTGAGACCCTCTAAAAGCTCAACTTTAGCCTTGTCTGGCTTGGCATCGGTCTGCCCTTTTAAGAGATTCTGACGTAGCCATTTTTCAGGACCTGCAGTAGCCTGAGAAAAGTTATAGACATCGTAAACTAGATCACGGAAGGCCTTACTAGTCTTACCATTTCCAGCGAAGTTGCGGACCAATTTTTGGAAAAGCTGGGCATCCTTGGCTTGCATGTAATCATTGAAAAGATCGGTATAAACCTCATTTTTCATAAGCGTCTGCTCAGCAGGGTCTGTCATGATGCGAAAAATAGGTGACACCCCCAGGAGATAGCCATACTGATTGACCAATTTCTGGGTGAAGGCATCCATGGTTCCAATATCAGCCGTCCCAATCTTGGCAATCTGATCTGAAAGAAAGGCACGCTCTTCATCCGTCTCAACTTGTCCAAGTTGCTCTGTCAGACGCTTTTCCAGACGCTCTTTTAACTCACCCGCGGCCTTTACCGTAAAGGTTGAGATAAAGAGTTGGTCAATGCCAACGCCACGTCCAATCATATCAAGTATACGCTCAACCATGACAAAGGTTTTTCCTGATCCAGCCGAAGCTGACACAAGAATATTACTACCATTACTGTAAATGGCCTCAATCTGCTCAGGTGTTAACTTGCGTTCCTTGTCAGAAGCTGCTTCTTGGTCAATACGTTCCTTAATCTCTGTTGGACTTAAAAAAGCTTTAGTCAACATGGTTGTCCTCCTGGTCTTTGTTGTCTGCTGTCACAGCTTGATCAGTGACTGGAAAGGGGACGATAGTTTCAGCAACTTGCATCTCATTATCGTCCTCATCTTTTGCCATCAGCTCCAAATAGGCTTCCTTCTTGCCCTTACTTGGTAAACGCAAGAGTTTTCGAGCCTGTCCCATGTGGCGGTCGGCTTCAAAATGAGTAATAGCCTTGATTTGATCTCCTTGGACAGACTTGCCATCCTCAGTATAAGGATTAACCGCAAAATTCCCGCTTCGAATAACTTCAGCAGCACTTGTAAACAGCTTAATATTGTAATCAAGCAAGGTTTCTAGGTCCTCCTTATCATAGGTGACAGTCTTTTGTAAATCATAGTTTCCACCAGCCAGATGCTCCGTTTCTGAAGCCACAAAAAGTCCCTTATAGGTCAATTCCTTATGAGCCTGAGCTGCTAACTTATCCAGACCAAACTGAGCTAGGTTAAGCTGTGGGTCCTGCATGTGAAGATACATGGCACCAAAAAGCTGATCAGCATCAACCTTATAGGTCTGGCGAAGAGCTTCTAGATAGGTTACCAATTGCGGACTGAGACCATTGTAGAATTTCTGAATGTCAAAGACATTTTTACCTGATTTGTAGTCAACGACACCCAGAGCCCCATCCGTTAAACGGTCCACACGGTCAATAATCCCTGTAATCTTGATGCTATTTGCTAAAAGCAAGTCAAACTTGGCTTCCTCACGCTCAACCTTAACAGCCGCATTATCACGCAAAACACTGGCAGTTGATCGGGCGATATCTTCTAAAATCTGACGAGATAAGCGACTCTCTTGGTCCTCTGTATAGAGAAGTTCAAAGGGTTGTTCCTGATTGGTCTGAGCAATAGCCTTTTCCAATTTATCATCGAAGTTTTCTGACGAAGAATCACCCATGACACGCTCAAAGACACGGTGCAAGTAAGTCCCATGGTGTCGAGCATCTGGATGGATGGACTCCAACTCTTCAAGCCCCAAAACATAACGCAAGAAATAAAGATATTGGTTGTTATAGAAGGTCGTCAGAGCCGAGGCTGATAATTTCAGTGGTTCTTCCCCCGGAAAGACCAGCTGCATGACCTGATCATCAACCTTGGTCGTCGTCACATCGTCAATCACATTTGGAATCAAGACTTGGTCCTTATCAAGTCGCTTACGGAGATAACGCACCGCAACTGACCAGAAAGTCTGCGTTTCCTTGTCCAAATCAGCATCTAGATGGCTACTGTTAAGGGCGATGACAGTTGATAGAAGGTCCTTGTAGTTCCCAATCTGGTCACCCTTAGCCTCGAAACGATTACGTCCCTTTTCAACCAAAGGAAGACCAAGGTCAAGCAGCTCCTTCAAATAAACCGACATGTCATCTTGAGTCTCATTGAGAATTTGTGGCTGACTAAGCACCAATTGTTCACTAGCTGCATTAAAAAGTGACATAGCCACAAAATGCCCCCGCTGACTATTGCTCTGCGTAACAATATCCAAACTCCGGTGTTCATCCGTAGCTTCATTGATACGACTACGTTCCTCGTCAGACAGGAGACTCTTATTTTGCCCTACCTTTGGAAAATGTGACTGGGTCATGCCCAAGGCAAAAACATAAGGAGCAGAGTGTGGTTGAATCAAATCGTATTTCTTCACATTGACCACATCAACAGTAGCTGGGACCGTACGGTAATCACAGGCCAACATGCCCGAACGCAAGATAGACAAAAAGTCATCCACTGAAAGTGTTTCTTCCCCAAAGATTGTCTCAACCTGCTCCAAGAGTTGCGTGAAGGCCTTCCAGACCTGTTCATTCTGCTCTTTTTCAGCTTCACTGGCCTTGGCAGTCAAACTAGCCATCTGACTTGGCACTTGCACAGCCTCTAAAAAGACCACAAGTTTCTTGAGCAGACTAGACCCCTTCTGTTTGCGACTGTTAAGCAACTTGTCCAAGGGCTCTACCAGTTGTGATCTCAAGGTATTGAGCTGATCCAAATCATACTTATCACGACTATTAGCCGTGAAATCAGAAAGGAACTTGTGACGCCCCTTGATATCTGCAAAATTGACATAATATTCAAAAAGGTCTAAATCCTCTTGAGCAAAACCACCATAGAGACCGGATTTTACGAGATTAAGCAAATCCTCGGCACGGTAATTATAGCGCTTGATACGTTCCAGCGAATCCACAAACTGCACCAAAGGGTGGCTAGACATGGTTTCTTCCTTCCCGAAATAATAGGGAATATCAAATTTTCGGAAAATCTGCCCCACCTGAAGCTTATAACTCTCCTCATCACCTAGCAAGACCAAAATATCCTTGTAGCGCTTGCCATCCGCCAGCAACTGACGAATACTCTTGGCAACCTGAGCCACCTCTTCCTTTTGGTTGACCACTTCCCAGACCTGCAAGGCTTGCTTGTCCTGAGCAGTCAGCTGCTCATCTACCGTACTAAAATCATGACGGCTTTCCAAAAGACGGCTAATACGTGCAAAAGAAGGATTGCCCTCTTTGTCTGTCGTCACGTAGTCAGGTGTCACCTTATAAGTCTGAGCCAGAGTTCTCAGAAAATCCACTGAAGCTTGATAAACATTGCCATAGACAAAATTAGCCCTATAAGCCTTTTGACTGGCATAAGTTCCAATGACAATCTGGTGGCACTTATCATTTAAGAGGGTAACCAAAGCCTCCTCTTCAGCTGAGAAACGCGTAAAGCCATCAATGACCAGAACCGTATTACTTAGAGCCTTATCCAGATGTCCTGAGGTAATCTCTTTGAAGAAGGCACTGAGTTTTGATTGATTGTCAAAATCTCCTGCCAACAAGAGGTCTTGAGCCGCACTGAAAATCCTTACCAAATTCTCTTGTTTCTCTGCCTGATCCAAATGCTGCAAATCCAGAACCGTCATATTAGCCTGCTGCAACTCTTTGTAAAGGTCTACCAATTGATTAATAAAGTTACTATCCTTGCGCAAACGGCCATAAACCTTGAGCTCATCATCGCCCATATGCGACAACACCTTATAAAAAATCATGGCCAGACCAGTATCATCCAGCTGCGTTTTGGGGTTGCTCGTATTGAGAATAAAGTATCTCGCCATCTGAGTAAAACGAGTCACCGTAATCTCAAAGGATGCTGACTGAGGCAGGTATTCCAAGACCTTACGCTCCTTCTCAAATGACAGGGCATTAGGGGCAATATAAAAGACCCTCTTTCCCTTTTGAGCATAGCTGGTTGCCTGCTCCGTCAGAATTTCTGTTAAATCCTGAGACATATCCGTATAAAGTAATTTCATAAGACGTCCCTTTCTTGTCTCTACACCAGTCGTTAGGCTAAGCAAGAATTGCCATTCACTTAGTGCTAACAACCACTAATCCTTGCTATTATAACACAGAATGAAGCAACAATCAGACTCCTCCCTCGCCCCTTTTACTTCCGATGTCCCAAGCTTCAGACATCAGCCTAACAACCATTGCAAAGAGCCATCTTTTATGGTCCTGTAACCAAAAAAAGAGCCAAATCCTTTGATTTAGCTCTACAACTTTATTTAAAAATTAATTCCTGTTTAAAGAGATAATCACCACTACTTGTAATCAAGTTGGCATCACCGTATTTCTTAAGAATGTCCTTGGCTGAGTGAAGGTTAAGAACAGACGTTTTCTTCTGATTTTCTTCCTGCATAATGGCATCAAGGTCCACTCTTTCTTCTTGTGTTCTATTTTCCATAATAAAGTGGAAGGTGCCATCTTGATCATGACGGTGAAAACTAAAACTAATCTGACTAACAGTCACCTGCTTACTCTCATCAATCGCATTACTAAAGAAAATAGACACCAGCAAGGTCAAGTCAACCACATTCATGGTAAACCCTGAAATCTCCTCAGGAATATCACAAGTCACTGGAATATTACTACGTTTAGCCTCCATCATACGAGCCGAAAGAAGACTACGTAAGGGTAAGGACTGAATATTTTCCAGCTTAGGATTATCAATGACACGGAAACGTTCAAACTCCTTGGCACTCTCTCTAAGCACATTCTGATACACCTGCTCGGCAAGAGCCTCTTCCTGGTCACGCACTTCCTCTGAAAATTGTTCCACAACCGTCTGATAAGACTGTCTATATTGTAACAACTCATTGTAGAGAAGATCAATCTTTTGGTTGGCCTTGGTCAAACTATTCAAATGCCTCTTTTCCTCCATGGCCAAACTCTCTTCCAAATACTGCCTAGACAGTTGATTAAGATGGGCAACTAGGAAAATGAAAGCCACTGCGGACAAGAGAACCCAAAGCATCCGAAATCTCAACTCCACCTCTGAAGAATAGCCAGGGAACCAACTGTCTAAGTTCACACTGAGATAGATTCCCAATAAATAAATGGCCATTGCTATAGCAACTCTTCTAGAAATCTGGAGGTTCTGGAAAGAGTCATCACTATAGACCTTCCAACGCTTCAAATCCAAGCCCAAGAAACGGTCAAATACAAAATAAAGTGGCAAAATCAAGCCGTAAGATAAGAGATAGAAAAGAGCATTGGACCCTACCTCAGCGACAGGGAGATTTAAGAGAAGGGGAATAAAGAAGAGTCCCAATAAGCGATAAAGTAAATCTGACGTCACCACTGGAAACAAAGTATGAAAAGCATACTGGGTCACTGACCAGGTCTTCCCTTTAGCAAGAAAGGCCAAAATCATCAGGATAAAGACATCAAAAACCATAATCATGTTAGTAATATTATACTGAATGACTACATCTAACAGGGCTAAGGTCAAGAAGACCGTCCAGGAGATACGAATGTCTGTCATTCGTTTGAAAATGGCACAATTTATCGTCAGAGTTAAAATAAGCTGAATGGCTAGAAAGGCATCTGTATCATAGAGATTTAAAAAATTTATTCCCAAAAACGATTCAAACATCGAATCTCCTTTCTATATTTTTTTTACAAGTCTTTAGTATTCAAATTGCTGTCTATAGATGAACTTATCATTCTTAAAGCTAAGTTTAGACTGAGGGTAACGCTCCATAATATCTTCGAGCTGCTCATTGATTGATAAGTGACTCTCATACGCCTCGTGGGGCGCCTCGGCACTATCTTGCGAAAGGGTTGTCTCTACAGAGAGGACCTGGACCTCACCTCTTTGGTAATAAGACATACGAACTAAACTATTTTCTTGACCATGAGCTCTCAACAAGGCATTGTCCAAGAAGGTGGTTAGAACAGCTGATAAATCCACTACATCGATATGAACTGGGGATATAGGGTCTGGAACCTCCATGATAAAATCAACGCCAACAGCATGAAACTCCATATACTTACTCTCAATGACGGAACGTAACAATTGAGAAAGCAGGTTAGAAATATCTGGCATAACCTTGCTGAAGGGAACCTCTTCATCAGATAGGTTCTGAGTGTCTCCCTCTTGACTAGTAGCCAGAACGGTCTTAGCCTTCTTAGGTACGACTACCTTAGGCACTCCATCACGGTATAGCTCCTGATAAAGATGGAGGATATGTCTACTAGATTCCTGTAAGCTCTGGAAATGACGCTCCTGCTCCTCTTTCAACTCCAGAAAAAGTTCATCCTTAATCCACTGGTTGGCATAGGAAACAACGATGAAGAAGGCTCCTGTTGCTAATAGAACGATCAACTTGGCATAATTGTTAACCACTTCTACAGGCCAGATGCTAGCAAAGTAAGGCATGAAATCATTTAGAAGCCCGTATGAAAGAAAGGCAAAACTAACCCCAATAACAATAGGGGTGAAGTGTATGCGTAAGCGCTCCTTTTCCTCGACCTGCAAATATTCATAACCAATAAAACGGTGAACCAAGAGGTAAAGAGGATAGGTAACTACCACACATATAAACTCCGTTAAAGATTCTGGAATGCGGCTCATCAAGTCGGCTCCCAAAAGTAAAGGAAAGACGATTAATGACAAGCCCCGTATAATGATATTAGTTGTTCCCCAGGCATAAAAGCTATTAAATACCGGCTCTATCCATGGCAAGTCTGGACGTTTGTAATAACTAAAACAAAATAATATGAGAGGATTAAGTAAAAATTTGAATCCCATAGGAAGAAGGGGAGTCAAAACAACTGACAAAAGACCACCTAATAAAAGTAGCCTCCAAGAAATCTTGACCCTACCAGCTGCATGAAACATCAGATAATTGACAAAGAAAATCAAGAGTGTGTCTATAGATACTAGCCAATGAAAATCTTTAAAAACAGCAAATAGCGATTCAATAATAAAAGTCATTCTTTTCCCCCTCTCCCTTTAATCTGATTTAAGAAACTTCCTCAAAAATCCCCTAGGAAGCCCTTTTTACAACACTACTCATTATATAGCTTTTTGTAAGTTTTCACAATAATTAAATTTCTAATAAAGTATATAATACCTCTAAGAATCCATTTATTTATATAAGATGGACTTACTATTAAATTAAAGTTACAAATGTAACATAAAAAGTTGAGATAATTTTATCTCAACTTTTAGGTTATAACATTACTTTTTTTAAGACTTTCACCCTTGTCAGGTCTAGTCAGCCTTATAGTAGAATTGCTTGGCGTCAGATTGTGGCGATGCTGACTGAGTGACCAAAATACGGTCTTTAGTATTATCTGAACCATCCACAAATCCCTGAACTGTCGGAAGTGTAACTCCCTTTGGAATAAAGAGAATTGCTGCTCCAGAAATACCCATTCTTAAACTTGATGTGAGATAGCCATTCTCAAGTTTTCCATTTGTATTTTCAACAACATAATTCTCAGGAGCTGTTAAATTGTCCTTAGAAAAATTCAAACTACTACCATTCCCATTCTTCCAAGTCCCTTCAAGGCTTTGGAAGTTATTATCCTTGATAGCATTAACATCCATGCCTGTTTGTTCGGTCTTAGTTTCTGTTTTTGATTCTGTTTTGGCCTCTGATGAGCTTGATGATGACTCTGATGATTGTGAAGAACTTGAAGATTCTGAGCTATCAGACGTGCTAGCACTAGAGTAATGCTTGAGCAGCTCTTGGTAAGCCTCTTGCATGTCATCTGGTGCTACCTTATAGGTCTGAACAGCCTTCTTATCGTAATTGCCCTTCCAGTAGTTAGTTACATAATAAACAGTACCATTAGATCCGAGAACAATTTGGTAAGAATCCTTATCTTGGTCAACCAAATCCTTATAAAGCTTGTTGTAGCCATTATAATTGCCACCAGTTTTATCATCAGCTGAGAAGTCCTTAAAGAGGGCTTTTTGTTCAGCGGCATCGTCTTCATACATAGCATGTTTCTTATCCTTCAAGGTATAAAGACGGAAGGATGATGTTGGGCTATAGTCGGCGGTCTTACCACTATTTTCATTAATTCCTAGAGCAAAGGAATCAACCGTGTTTTTATAGTCCTTGAAATCATAGTTTGAGACTTCCTTACCATTGATGATACCACTTGGAACACCAGTAATATGTTCATAGCCATCCGCATTGATGAGATTAGCAAGGATGGTAATCGTTTGGCTGCTATCTTTTTCCTTAGGTGCCTTAAATGAAAGGAAGGTTGGACTACCATCATTGACCTTAGTGATACTATCAAAACTGCTTTGAACTAAAACAGCATCCTTGGCATAGTCAGACTGATAGAGCCATTTCCCAAAGGCTTCTGTGATGGACTTAATGTCTTCAGTCGAATAGTCTGCAATATAAGTGGTTTCCTTATCACCATTGACATCGGTCTTAGTCTTGATATCTGCATTTGGCTTATTTGGATCGTTAGAAGACGACTCTGAGCTTGCATCGCTACCAGAGGATGAACTACTTGATTCCAAAATATCCTTAATAATGCTTTTAACTTGGCTACTTGAAGAACTAGACGAGGTCTCGCTAGACTCAACGACTTCAGAACCTCCCTCAACCTGAGTATAGGTGTTTGAGTCAGTCATTTCAACCTTTGCATCTCCTCCAGGCACCATACTTGGTGTGATACGGATAGTACCGTCTGAGTTGCCGTTAGTTCCAGCCAACTTAAAGCTCAAAGAACGGTCTTCGCCGGATTGGGCATTAGCCTGATAAGTATCACCTGTCTCAGTATTTTTGACTTCGTATTTGTCTCCCTTGATTTTACGAACTTCAAAACGCACCTTGTTCCCAGTATTCTTATCGACAACGGTTGTGGCATAAACTCTTGAAGACGATGTGAAAGCCGTGCTCTGAGTATATTTTCCAAGTACCATGAAGACCAAAAAGACAATCAAGGCCAAACCGATAAACTTTTTATGTTTAAACTGTTTCATGAGGTCCTCCTAGATAAATAGATAGCCTACAACATAGCCAAAGAGAGCAATACAAATCAAGAGCAAAATTTCCAAAACTAAAAACCAGCTAAACTTGAGATCGCCCAAACCAACCTTAGACAAAACTTGTCTGAATTTAGAATTTTTCTGTCTGCTCAAACCACTAGAAAGAGCAAAACCAGTCTTAGCAGCTTCAGCAACTTCCTTATCGCTCGGCTTGCGGCCATGCTGAACTTGGAAGTCAATCAGCCATTCATCATATTGTTGCATTTATTTCTCCTTCTTCTGAAGTGTGACGAAAAAGAGTAGGGCATAAACTAGGCAATGAAGTACCAAGGCCCACCATTGTCCCCAGAATTCGCCTGTAGACCCTTGAAAAGCCTCCAACTGGCTCTTAGGGACAGGAACATGGTACTTAGCCAAGCTAGATGGCAAGTCTGACAAGTCACTAGAAATCCCAAAAAGCTTGTGGCCATAACCTAGATAGACAAATTTTTGTACCCAATCAATGGCTTTTGGCAAAGATAGGATAGTTCCCGACAATGAAAATTGCATGATACCCACAACGACTGCTAGGATAACAGAGGTAATCTCAGATTTGCCAACCAAGGCTGAGATAAAGAGGGCAATAAAATGCGACGCCAAGAAAACCAGAAGCACTGTAATCCCAACTTCCCAACGGTAGGAACCAAAAATATGACCAGCGTCTGGAAATTCTTTGTCAAAGAACTTACTAAAAACAGAGTAAGATAGGATAAAGACAATGGTTTCCAAAACAGCAAAGAAGGCGTGAATCCCCATACTAGCCAAGGCAAAGGCCGAACGACTCAAACCTGAGAAAAAGTCACGGTTGAGGACCGAGCGTTCCTTAGAAATATAAATACTGTTTTGAACCACAATCAAGAGACTGGTTGAAAAAAGCAAGAGAAAGAGGGTCATTCGAGTTGTTTCGAAATCTTTCAAAAATCCCTTGTCCTGAATATAGAGGATTAAGCCTTCGAAAGCGACAATGCCCAGAAGAACCTTAACAAAATCCATGTAGTGATGTTTAAATTTATACCAACTTAATCGTAATGCTGCGTTCATAAGTCTCCCTAAATCTTGTAAATACGTGTTGAAGCATTGAGCTCTTGGTAGACATCTGCGATATTCATATCCATATATTTACGAATCATATAAGGATCGCTAGTCTTGTATTCCAAAAGCAACTCTTCATAGGTCCCTGCAAATGTCGGACGTCCCTTAGACAAGAAGATAATCTTGTCAAAAATAGCCAAGTTTTCTGTGTTGTGGGTAATAACCACAATAGACTTGTTAGCTGATTTAGCCAAGATTTTCAAGGTACGTAAGAGATTACGGTCACTAAGAGCATCCAAGCCTGAAGACGGCTCATCAAGGATAAAGTAGGGACTAGGGCTAAGAAGCTCGATACCAATGGAGACACGGCGTTTTTGCCCACCAGAAAGCTCTGAAATCTTCTTGTTTGCAAATTCCGTCAGCCCTAAATCATCCATAATCCCTGCAATGCGATGCTTTTTAGTCAGCTTACCACTTCCTTTCAGATGATGGTCCGCATAAAAATCAAAGGTCTCAGATACCTTGAGGTACTCACGAAGAAGATTTTGTTGGGGCACATAGGACCAAGAGCGTGAACCAGCAGTCACAGGTTTGCCATTTTCTAAAATACGAAATTGTTGGCAGGTTGGTTTAAGCTGGCCAAGGAGAATCTCAGTTAAGGTTGTTTTCCCTGAACCAGAGGCACCCAAGATACCGACAACTCGGCCAGTCTCCATAGTAACATCCAAATCTGTAAAGAGCTGGTTATCATTTCCCTTATATTTGAAACAGATATGTTCAAATGTTAATTGATTGGTTTCCATTAATATCTCCTAAGACATAAGTAACATCAAAGCCACAATTAGAATGGCTCCGATAATAAGAACGATGACATTGATATTGAAGAAGAGAATCAAGCTTAGTAGAATCACAAAGGCGAAGGCCGCAAAGAGGTAATTTTTAAGAGACGACTCTTTAGTCTGAGTCACCGCAACAGGTTCAAAAGGGATTTCCTTTTTACCTGATACATTGCTAGTATCAGCAGCCGTCCCCTTCTCAACTTCCCAAGCCTTTCTCTGAGCCTGTCTGAGTTTTCGGTCGTATTGTAACTTCTCATGGTCTGAGAAAAAGATTGAGCGAATCGTGTAGAGCTCACTACGCAAACGCTCTCCCTCTTTATCCAAGGTACCATTTGTCCAGAGTTCCTCCAGCTCTTCACGTAAAAAGGAAAGTGCCACGAAACAATCTTGAGCCGACATCTCTGGAGAGATACGGTTACTGACCTCTCTTAAATAAGATACTTCCTGTCCTGTCTCTGTATCAATTGCTTTGTAGTAGTCTATCATGAGATGAATTTAGCAAAAATAGCTTGAAGTTCTGACAAGTCTTCCTTAACCACTTCTTGGGTTTGGTTGACTTGTGCGTTGACTGAAAAACGTGCCACAACAGTATTGCTTCGAGGATCAGACACTGTTACGGTAACAATTTGTTCCGAATCGAAGGCATAGGTGACTTGTGCCAAGAGCTCGCCTTTCTGGCGAGGTTGTGGCACTTGTCCTTCCACTTGTCCCAAAATCTTCACAGCAAATGGATTTTCATAATTTCCTTCTGTGATACGAAGCTTGAACTTACTCTGTCCATCCACGACCGCAAAGAGATCCTTGGTCACTGCCAAAGGCAAGACCGAGTTACGTGGAACCACGACACTATTATAGTAGTCACCCACAAAGCTGTAGTTCTTGTTTGGATTTTTCTTGAAGAGCAGACCTATTCCCTGAGAGGTCACATCCTTGACAACTACTCTGTCTGTCTCAGTTGTCTTACCATCCTGGTGCTCAGAGAAGCTAACCTCGTTATTGACGATAAGGTCGGCCAAAATAGATGCCCCCTGTGCCACGATAGTGTCTGGATTAAGGTCAAACTTAGGTTCCAAACCACTCATCAGGCGAATCATTTGACGAATCATTGGCATACGTGTTGAACCACCCACAAGCAGGATATGGTCAATCTCTTCCCATTTCAAGCCAGACGCTTGAAGGGTAGATTGTACCTTGATTTCAGTATCTTTGAGGAGGTCCAAGGTAATTTCATTGAAAATTGCTTGAGTAATCAAGACACCGTAACCTTGACCATTGACATAGTGCTCATAGAGAGCTTGGTCATTCACTGATAGACTAGTCTTAATCTGCTCAGCCTTGTATTGAAGTTGAATTTTTTCCTTCTCGGAAAGGTTAGTCATATTGACCCCTTGTTTTTCCAACTCCTGCATGATGTAGCCCACAAGACGCTTATCAAAGTCAATCCCACCAAGACGTGAATTCCCATCAGTTGCCAAAATATCATAGGCATGATCAGCCACGCGCATGATAGTAACGTCAAAAGTTCCTCCACCTAGGTCGAAGACCAAGACATTTCCTTGGGCATTTTTAGTGTGGGCATAGGCAATGGCCGCAGCTGTAGGCTCATTGATAATACGCAAGACGTTAAATCCTGCGATACGACCAGCATTCTTAGTTGCCGCACGTTGATCTGACGTAAAGTAGGCAGGCACTGTGATGACAGCATCCTTGATACCGTCTGCCTGGCCCATCTCCTGACCAACGACATAGGCACGTTTACGAAATTCGTTCAAAACCAAGGCCGAAAGAATAATAGAATTGACACGTGTGTGGTCTGGTGTATCACTAGCAATCGGACGCCCGATGTCACGTTTGAAGTCAAATTTAAAGTTTTCTGTACTTCCGATTTCTGTCCCACGCTCGATGGCTTCTTTACCAAAAGATACATGGTTTTGGCCACTAATATTTGAGAAGTAAACCGCTGAACGTAAGACCTGATCGTCATTCGTCCCCATCGGAATAATCTCTGGCACATCTTCACGAACAACAGCCATAACGGAATTCGTTGTCCCTAAATCAATACCAATCGCTTTTTTTCTCATAACAATTTCCCTTCTAGCCTCATTCCTCATTTTGAGTTTTCTTGACTATAGCTCCAAGCAGGCATCCGCTTAGATTGTCTCTATTCATCGCTGTCACATAAAACTCCAAAAGAGTAAAGTTATTCCAGTCTAGTTTTTTTCACTATACTATATTATCACAAATAAAGAGACTATAAAATAGGAAAAAAGGGAGTAGGACCGAACAACTTTTTAAAAATTGTTCCTTGTCCCACTCCCTTGAGTCTCAATCAATCTGATAGACTGGATGAACTTAGAAATACAGGAGTATTATCCACTTAAAGTGTCATGCTTTATAGCAACTAAGATACTCCTACTTTCTAAAAAAAGCTGAGAGTCTTATCTCAGCTTTCTTTGTTATAGTCAAAGCGAATGACTTGCTTCTTTGCATCTACATGGGCGTGGACTCCAAAGGGAACAATCGCTCTTGGAGTTGCGTGTCCGACATTCAGATTATAGACAATTGGGATATTGCTATCAATGATATCCAATAGTGCCTCTTTATAGTCGTCATAGAAGGTTTCATCCATAGGTTTCCCGACCAAGAGTCCACTGACGACCTCAAATATCCCAGTTTCTTTTAAAGTTTGCAACATTTTTTTGAAATCATCAGGTTCAGGCTTTTCTTCACTTGTTTCTAGCAATAGAATCTTTCCTTCCCAGTCGGATAAGTCAGGGAAAAGTTTGTATTTTTGGCAGAGGTCTGTGCTATCTGCGTGTAGAGAGTTGTCAAAAATATCGTAGAGGGATTCGAGGCAACCGCCGAGGATTTCCCCCTCGAACTTAGCATTGCCTTGTAACAAGTCAAAACCTGTATTTGCATGGCTGACACGAGGAGTTCCCAAGGCTTTGGGACTGAAGTCAGTTCTTTCCTCATACCAAACGTCACTAGGGCGAATTTCCGAGATTCTTCCCGTCTCAATCAATTCCTTGAAGTAGTGGAGGCTATATGGCAACATTTCTTTGTCTAACTCACAAATGTCTGCTAAAAATGATTGGCCGTAAAAAGTCTTGACCCCTAGCTTATGCAACATGAGGTGGTTCATGGTTGTATCCGAGAAACCGAGAAAAATCTTTGGTTTGATAACCTTTTGTAGTTGGTCATTTTCAAAAAGATAAGGCAATAAACGATAGGTATCGTCTCCACCGATGGCGCATAAGATCATGTCGATGCTATCATCAGAAAATGCCTGCATCAAATCCTCCGCACGAGCTTCAGGATGTTCTTTGATAAAGTCTAAGCCTTTTAGTGAATGAGGTAAAAAGATAGGATTGAGTCCGAGGTCCTTGAGACGTTGAATACCCAAGTCCACTTCGTGCTTGACAAAGTCTTCACCGATAATTCCACTAGATAAGCTCACAATACCAATAGTAGAAACCATGTCTTGACCCTCCTGAAAATAGATTGAGCCTATCTTATCACAGGAGATGAGATAAAACAACAAGAATTAGAGTCAGAAGAAGACTTTTAGATCGAGAAAATAGTAAAAAAGCAACCGCTCGATGTGGTTGCTTTTTATAGTAGTTGTATTCTTATAGAGCAGTAAGGAAAGTCAGTCCGCCAAGGATAACCCCGGCTGAGTTTGGAATGATTAGAATCCAGTCTTTCTTAGGCTCTTGTGTCCATCCATAAATGACCCAGATTAAGCAAGAGACAGCTGCTGATAAAGGTTGGAATGGTTGAGCTTTGTTCCCTTGTAAATTGGCAAAAATTTGAGGGATGTAGGCTATAAATACAATAATCCCGATAAAGGCACCAATTGAACCAACAACTTGATTAATTCTCTGTTTAGTCATATATATTTCTCCTTATTACTTTATTAGTATAACAGAAAAACAACTTGGATTCAAGGACAAAACCTCGGGATTCTAAGGAAAGACTTTACATTAGAACGTTTTTAGAAAATGTAGCAACATTTCTTTGTCTAACTCACAAATGTCGGCTAAAAAGGATTGGCCGTAAAAAGTCTTGACCCCTAGCTTATGCAACATGAGGTGGTTCATGGTTGTATCCGAGAAACCGAGAAAAATCTTTGGTTTGATAACCTTTTGTAGTTGGTCATTTTCAAAGAGGTAGGGTAGCAAGCGATAGGTATCGTCTCCACCAATGGCACATAGAATCATGTCGATGCTATCATCAGAAAAGGCATGAATCAAATCCTCTGCACGAGCTTCAGGATGTTCTTTGATAAAATCTAAGCCTTTTAGCGAATGAGGTAAAAAGATAGGATTGAGTCCAAGGTCCTTGAGACGTTGAATACCCAAGTCCACTTCGTGCTTGACAAAGTCTTCACCGATAATTCCACTAGATAAGCTCACAATACCAATAGTAGAAACCATGTCTTGACCCTCCTGAAAATAGATTGAGCCTATCTTATCACAGGAGATGAGATAAAACAATAGGTATTATATTAATCAGAGGTTCCCTCCACTAACTTAATTAATCGAACTCTCACCAACATAAATAATTTCTAAATTACCCAAGGAAACATCTCCTTTGATGTAGAAGTCCTTGCTAGTCAGGTTACTAGGATTTTCCTCATGCTGTACAGCTGAAAGAGAGTTATCCACATTCACATGTACTCGCCAATCACTGGGCACATAGAGACTAAGACTTCCAAGAGAAACGTCCACATCAAACTGGGCAGATGGCCCCTCAATACGGCAATTATCCAAATAAACGGAAGCCTGTCCTAAACTAACATCCGCACTCCCATGCGTAAATTGCTGGTCATTGAGATATTTGGTCACTGCTGAAAAAGTGACATCAATATCATTTCCACCATTATTAGCGTCCGAACCAGTAGAACCCAATCCAAAACGATTCTTTGTTTTACTAGAAGGATTGAAGAGAATGTTCAAGCCAATAACTGCAAGAATCGAAGAAAAGATAAGGACAGAATTAGATACTGGAAGAAAATGGAACTGTCCATTAAGTGAAAATAGAGCCACAATGCCATAGGCGAAACCAAGACCAAAATGTCGCTTCAAAAGACTAGAAAGGGACAAAATTACCAATAAGACTACCCAGGCCAACATCCAAATACTAATTTCCCATTTTATAAAATAGTCTTGTACAATTACCAAAGCTGCCAAAAGGATCAAGAGGATCCCAATTAATTTCTTTCTCATTATCTTACCTCATTTCGTTTAGTCGTTCTTTTAAAACTTGATAGTAGCGTCTTGATACATGGACCTGCTTGTGGGTCTGATAAAAATTCACCGTACTAGTCCCCGAAAAAGACTTCTCTAAAGAATAAATCTGCTTAGCATTAACAATCGTCGATTTGGAAATCCGACAAAAGGCAATCGGGAGCAACTCTTCTAATTCGTAGAGCTTTTGCTTCACCTCATAGGCCTCATCCTTGGTATGTCCAAAAATCTTTTCCCCGTCTGTTTCAAAAAAGAGAATATTTGCCAAATCCAGAAAATATTCGCTTCGATCCTTGTAAAAGGCTAAAGGAACTAACTTTTGCTTTAGAATAGATTCTTGGAGCTGGGCTAATTCCTGTGTTAACCGAGGAGCTCGAATCAAGATTTCAGGCTCATCCATGGATGGGTCTAATTCGATTCTAACTTTCATATGACTCCTTTCCTGTCCTTTTGATGCTTCCATTATAACAACTGCTTTACACAAAACAAGGCCTTTTAGGTAAGTGGCACGGTTTAGCCCCTAAGAGGTAATAACAGACAAACAAAAGAACCTGGCAATTGCCAAGTTCTTCATTTTTTAGTCTGGAGGACTAACCTCCTATTTGTAATCCGTTCAATGCTAACTAACTGAGCAAGCATCTACTATTTCACCGTATTTTCACGACTCACATTTTGTGATTCGCCAGCCTTGCCATTGATACGGTAGTCGCTGTAGTTAGAACCATTGTTGCTAGAGTCACTATCATCACCAACATATTCTACATTACATGACCATGAGATTTTATCTTTGATATCTCCTGATGACTTGAATTTCGAATCATAACCATAATAGAAATCATAAACTGCAGTGAAGGTCACCTTGAAGGTCTTCTCACCAGTCTGAACGACTTCTGTGACGTCAACGTCTGAGAAAGTAATACTATCAGCGGCACGGTTTTTGGCACCTGTAGTATTTTTATCAATATCAGCCGTTACATCCTTGTACATGGTATCATCAGTACCATTAAGGAAAATATCGGATACACCATCTGGTGTCGTGTTGTGATTAGAAGCGTAGCTACCAAATTTACCGTAGGCAGCGGTCAAGAGACGATCTGCCGTATCACGGTCAAGAACACCATCAGCATCTAGAGTAACCGTTTGACCTTCAGAGATTTTCTTAATAGACAGTGTCTCTGTCTTGATAGAGCTACCATCTTCGAAATTCTTCTTAACATAAACGGCTGATGATCCAGCTACTGCTACCTTGTTAACATCTAGTTTCCCTGAGTTAAGGGTTCCAACTTTGGTACCACCAACGTAGAGGTCTCCATCCTTAAGATTAGACTTAACAGTAAAGCTAAGATACTCTACAGAAAGGTTAACTTCTGTTTTAGAGGTCACATTTTCCTCAGATGAGACCGTGATATCTTGATCATTGACCTTACCAGAAGCCACAAAATTGTAAGTTCCTGGATAGAGATGGTTCAATTTAGCCGTGTAGTTATTGCCATCTGTAGTCGCATAAGAAACCCCGTTAATAGTCACATTCAAATCAGCTGTATTAACGGTTAAATCAACCGTTCCAGGATCTACCACGACTCTCCACTTAGGAAAAATAAGGAACTGACGCCCAACCTTTTGCATACGTTCGCCAGACAGGAGTTGGCTCTTGCTATAGGCTTGTGTACTTTTAGTGTCTGTGTACTTGACTTCGGATGTTTTAATTTCCTTTTTAGTATCAGACCATACTTGGTATTCCAAGCTATCTTTAAAGCTCTTCTTAGCTGCTGCTTCATAACGCTCTGCTACTTGACCACGTGAGTAGTAGTAAGAACCAAAGCCGTAACCAGCAAGTGCCAAGACTGCTGCAACAACACCAGCAATAATCAGGATTTTCTTCCCTTTAGCCATGGCAGGCTTGGCTGGTTTCGCAGCCTTACCATCTGAGATAAACTGATGGATAGTTGACACATCATAACCTGAAGACTTACCAAGTAAGAATTCCTCAGGAAGAGGTTGACGTCCAACATAGGTTTTAAAAGCCTTCATCCAGATGGCTTGTGCTTCTTTAGAAGCGGCCTCTGAATTTTCTTCAGTTTGACCTTGATCTGCTTGAGATACTGGTGAAAGCTCCTTAGTTTCTAAAGGAGTCGTTTCCTCTTCATCACCAAGCGGTACATCTTCAAACACTTCCTCGGCAACGTCATACTCATCAACTTCTTCTGTTGGTTCAGAAGGAGTGGCTGCTTGGTCCAAGCCCATTGCCGAAATGCCTTTAATAGCCTTTAAGTCAAAGTCTGCTTTCTGGCCTTCTTCAATCTCCAAAGCATGGGGCGGACGACCAACTGCCTTTTCAAATAAATCAATCCACTTTTCTTTTGTTGCCATAAAGACTCCTATAAACTTGCTTTTTCAAAAATCGTCAGAGGTTTACTTAGAATAGAAGACCTACTGTAAATGATGACATGATAGCAAATACGATTGCAAACAAGATTGACAAAATCACACCATTCAAAAGTGCTGCCAAAATCATTTGATAGAACTTATCAGCCTTCCACGCTGTTGTTACAGGAACAATTGTAAATAGATTAGCAATTGCAAATAAGAAGTAAACAACATAGAACAAGAATCCTGGGAAGGCAACAAGTCCAATAGCTCCCAACAAGATTGTTACAAGCAAGATTGGCAAGGCTAATGATGTCAAACGACCAAAACGATCAAAGCTATTCAAGAAAGTAGTCTCAGGGTCACGGAAGATGGCCTTACGTGTCACAAATCCTGCCAAGATAAAAGCAAAGATAAAGAGGAAGGCAGCTAGGATACTTGCGAAGAAGGCTCCAAAACCAATGCTAGATGTATGACTTGAAATTGAAGATGAGTAACTATCTGTTCCATAAGAACCAAACATACTAGACAATGCATTTGTTGTTGATACAACTGGGCTAATAAATTTACGTGCCACAGCGCTCAAGATTGCAAAGAAGGCAAGTCCAGTGAAGAGTGACAAGAAGATATAGTTAAGCCAACCATTGTGTTTACCATAGTCTGTCATGTCAGCTGGACGACGCCATGCATTAAGCAACCATGTCCAGTAGTTTTTGAAAGTTGTCGCAAATGCTGATGGTTGTGCTGGAACAACTACAGCTTGGCCATTGATAAATTGAACATTTTGACCTGGTTGAAGCGGTTGACCGTTAGCAAAAGCTGTTTGTTGACCAGCTTGAGCATTCGCAAAACCAGCTTGTGGTTGCACTGCTTGATTTGGCACTCCTTGGACTGGAGCTGTTTGAGCCCCTGCAAAGGTTGGTTGTGCTTGAGCAGCCTGAGCATTTGCAAAAGGAGCTTGCGGTTGTGCTTCTTGTGCACTTGCAAAAGTCGGTTGTTGTTGCGCCTCTTGTGCACCAGCGAAAGTTGGTTGTGGCTGCGCCTCTTGTGCTGGTGTTTCTTGGGCACTAGCGAAAGCTGGTTGAACTGGCGCTTCTTGTACTGGAGCAGTTTCTACTGCTGGGGCGTCATCTTGGAACTCACCAGCTGCAAGTGCTGCTGCAATTTCTTCTTCAGTCGCTGAACGACCATTGATGGCTTCAAAAAAATCTAACCAATCTGCTTTAGTCATAATAATCTCCTTAAAAATACATAGAATGACTTTATTTTATCACAAATAAAGCCATTAATAAATGTCATTTTTATTAGAAAAAGGTTCGGAGCAAACTGTCCAAACCTTTATAACTTCTTATTTACTTCTTTGTAGAGATTTTTGAATCTGACGATCTAGCTCACGTTTAATGTGTGGTTCTGGTGCAAATCGCGCTTCCCAATCACTTGGTTTAAGAATTTTGTGAGTCACAGGATCAAAGTGAGCTTTGCCATCTGGGAAAATTTTACCCATATTAGCCTCATGAACAGTATCAAAGAAAGGCTTAGGATCCACACCCATAAGGACAAATGAACCATAGGTCAAATAAAGCAAGTCAGTCAAAGCATCCACCTGACCAACCATAGTTGATTCTGAGTGCTCTTTAGAACTAACTTTGAGCGCTGCCTTGTCAAGAGCAGCATGCAAATCCAGAACAGCCTGACCAAAGACACGCTTGTCCCCACCTGATGAAGCATAGAGGAATTCGACAATTTCTTCCAACTTGAAGTCCGAACGGTGACTAGCTTCCTCAATACCGTAAACACGAGGCATATCGGTAGTTGAGCCATCCATCAAATGGTGGAAATCCTTAACCTTGTTGAAATTGTCATCATCACTGGTAAATGAATTCTCTGTTTCAAAGTGAATCAAACCATAGTGTGACAAGGCTTTGGCAATCCCATTCTGGTTATTAGTATCAGTGACATGGGTAGCCTGGTCTTTCAGTTCGTCTTCACCATTTCCCATGGCAACACCAACGCCAACGCCAGACAGCATTTCTAGGTCATTTTCCGAATCCCCAAAGGCCATAACCTCACTGAGTTCGAAACCAAAAACCTCACCTAGATGAGCAATACCTTTCAACTTAGATTGATCCGCTGAAATAATATCGGCTGAGTAAGGACTTGAGCGGGTAATCTTCACATGAGGAAATTTTTCTTGAATACCCTGTGTTTCACCCACCGTCGCTACCATAACTACCTGATAAATAGGCTCACGCATGATAGTTTTAAGGGTTTCAATGCTTTGTGGCTTGAAACGACGAATCAAAGACTTGAAACTACGTTCCACCATCTTAGCCCAGGACTTAGGGACAATACGACTAACGATTTGCCCAAACTTACTCGTCCCCATACTGATAATATTGGAACCAACAAGACCTGTACTAGTCCCTAGAGAAATCTCTCTACGGTGCTTGGTGGCATAGCGAATCAAGTTGTAGACTGTTGATTTAGGGAGCTGGTTTTGATAAAGGACCTTGTCGTGAGTCAAAATATACTGACCGTTATAAGTGACTGCAAAATCCAGACCCAGATTGTCCATGAAAGGCTGAACAAATCCTGGACCACGACCTGTTGCCAAACCAACCAAGATACCATCTTCCTTCATTTGACTGATAGCTTTTTTGGTTGAACTTGACACACGTTTTCGGTCATTTAGAAAAGTCCCATCAATATCAAAAAAGACTGCTTTAATGGCCACAGAGCTCCCCTCCTTCTAACATATTATGCTAAAATAAATTATAACATATAATATAATGGTGAGTAATATAAATGACAAAAAAAATCCTAGTCCTTCACACTGGAGGAACAATTTCCATGTCAGCGGATAATGATGGCAAGGTCAGTCAAAACGCTGATAATCCCATGAACCATGTGGGGCTTGATTTAGACAATTTAGAACTAACCGTTCTCGATTTTCTTAATATCCCAAGCCCACATATCACACCCTACCACATGCTGGATATTTACAAAAAAATCAAGGAAACAGCTGGGCAATATGATGGTGTGGTCATCACCCACGGAACAGATACTCTGGAAGAGACAGCCTACTTCCTAGACACCATGGCCGTCCCTGAGATTCCAATCGTCCTAACTGGTGCCATGCGTTCGTCGAACGAACTAGGAAGCGACGGAGTCTATAACTATCTCTCAGCCCTACGTGTTGCTAGCGACGACAAGGCCGCTGACAAAGGAATCCTGGTCGTTATGAATGATGAAATCCATGCAGCCAAGTATGTGACTAAGACCCATACCACAAACGTGGCAACCTTCCACACACCAACCCACGGTCCACTAGGAATCATCATGAAGCATGATATCCTCTGGTTCAAAACTGCAGAGCCTCGGGTTCGTTTTGACTTGGAACAAATCACAGGAACAGTACCAATCATCAAGGCCTATGCTGGGATGGGTATCGGAGATGGAATCATCAGTCTCCTAGACCCTGAAAAGATTGATGGCGTTGTTATCGAGGCACTAGGTGCTGGAAACCTCCCACCATTGGCTGCAAGAGAAATCACAAATCTTATGGAAAAAGGAGTCCCTGTTGTGCTCGTTTCCCGCTGCTTCAACGGTATCGCCGAACCTGTCTACGCCTATGAAGGCGGGGGAGTCAAACTCCAAGAAGCTGGCGTTATGTTTGTTAAAGAACTCAACGCACCAAAGGCTCGCCTCAAACTCCTCATCGCACTCAGTGCGGGACTCAAAGACCAAGAATTGAAAGACTATATCGAGGGATAAGACATGAAACTTAGTATTGAAGCAACCGATAAATTGGAAAATAAAGATTTCCACTATGAGCTGACAGTCTCAAAAACACATATCGCCATGGTCTGTGGCACCGTGCTAGCCAGTCTAGCCCTGGTCGCATGGTTGAAGAAAAAATAAAAAGCTTGAAGCATGATCACTAGAGAAGTGACTGAACTGCTTCAGGCTTTTAATTTTATTCATCTGGTCTATATTCAAGAATATCTCCTGGTTGGCAATCTAGCTCCTTACAAATAGCATCCAGTGTTGTAAAACGGATTGCCTTGGCCTTGCCTGTCTTAAGAACTGAAAGGTTGGCTGGGGTAATACCAATACGTTCTGCTAGCTCACCCGAGCGCATCTTCTTCTTGGCAAGTTCAACGTCCAAATTGACAATAATCATAAGCCCCTCCTAAATCGTGTACTCATTTTCCTCAGCAATGGCATTAGCCTTAGTCAAAATCATAGCAACAGCATAGAGAACAAAGCTAACTAGCAAATAACTGATATTAAAGAAACTATAACTCTGGTTGCCTGTCCCAAATGTAAAAATACCATTATTGATAAAGGCCCCAAGAACGAGCAAATGCGCTGACCAACGAACTAACTTAGCATTTTTAGCGATGAAAATATCAGAACGATAAAGATTAATCAGAAAGGCACGTAGACACAACAAGAAGCCAATGTTGACTGCCAAACGAAGGAAATCAATGATTGCTGCAAAAAGTGTCAAACTTGGACCATTACTTTTCACAGTAACACCCGAACCAAGAAGCATACGCAAACCTTGTTGTAAGAGTCCTTCATGACCGCTCAAGATAAAGGCATCATTAAGAATGGTAATCACAAGACTTAAAAATCCCGCAAAGAGGAGGACATTTACGAAAAGAAGGCCACTACGCAAACGCTTTTGTTCTTGTGTCTCCTGACGATTCTTAGCACTTTTGGCGGATCTCCAACCATAATAACTAGAGCCAGCCAAGGCTAGGACGATTAAAAAATAGAATAAGATAGTTGTCATGCGTTACCTCGATTGTAAATTCAATTGATTTCTCTGATGATAGACTAGAAAAGCCAAGGTGCTTCTAGAAGCCCTTGACCTCATACCAAATCAGTAGCTAGCTATTAACAGTATCAATTATATCGAATATCAATATAAAATACTAGTTTATAGATAAGATTTTACTACTTTGCAAATAAGATTTATTAAATTATTTAGCAGCTGTTTGTCCCTTACGAAGACGGACAGCATCACAAGCTAGAGAGACCAAGAGGAGCCAGACTGATGTGCTGAAGTCCACTACAAGGTGATTAGTCGTTCCCAACTGCAGGAAGATATTCAAGGCTGATGGCACAAAGGTTAGAAGAGCAGCCTTTTTCAAGAAGAGAGAAAAATCTTCTGTCCAAAATGCCTTCCAAGTAAAGTCTTTAAGCTCTTTACGAAGGAGACAAAGCAAGGCAAGATAGAAGGCGAATTGTAACTCTGAGACTAGCCAGTAACCCCATCCAGAAAGGTAATGAACCTCAGCACCTGGAAAAAGATTAGTCACATCCACAAAAGGAAGGATAAGTAAAGCAAGCATTGCAAGACCGTAGATTGCCATAAGAAGAATAAGAACAGCGTTGATGATTGATTTAAGTGTTTTCATGATAAGTATTTCCTTTATTAAATAGTTTTTGGTATATAATTTCTCTTTTTCGCGAATAAGATTATCTTTATCGAAAACTTATTATCGTTTATCGATAATTATATATTACACTCTTTATTTCTCCTTGTCAACACATTTTTATCGTTTTTCGATATTTTTTATCTAAAATTCAAAAAATAAAAACCAGCCAAGAAAATCTCAACTGGTTAGCTTACTTATTTTAATCTCCTAGACTGGTCATGGTTCCGTCTAGACTTTTTATGAGTTTAAGAAGAGGGATTCTACGTTATGAAAAAAAGGAAAAAGGGATTTTGGAAAATGAAGGATGAAAGTTGTAGAATATGGGTAAATTGAGCCTCTTCCTAGCATCAATACTAGTTTTGATAAACCTTAAAGTCTTGAGGATGCTTCTGGAAATTTCGGTTGTAGGTTACTTTAATTTTTACTGTCATTGTTTTGTCCTCCTTTTTTAGGAATGGTTTGGCTTAGCCAAAACGTTTTATTATCAAAACCTATCTCGTTTTGATGGTTTTATTATAGGTGTCCTAACTTAAAGAAAGCTTGTAATAAGCTTGAAGGAAACTTAAAACTCTCAGTGAGTTTACTGAGAGTTTTTCTGTCTAAAGCATGGATAAAATAATTCCCAAGACCAGAGCCACCCAAACGGCATAGCGAATTGTCGCATGATAGCGGTAACTTTCAATAACCTTGGGTAGCTTTGTAAAGAGATAGGCAATGTAGGCAACTATGGAAAGAAAATACCCTTTAAAATTCCAGGACGAGCTTAAGATACTAAAATCTTCGAATAGGGGCACAAGCATCAGTACAGCCGTAAGCATACACCAGACCGGCAAAAGCGTCCTTTCCTTTTGATGCTGTATATGTATAATCAGCTGAGCTATAAAACCCGCGACGTACATAATCAGTAATATCGAACAAGCTAGAGAGATAAGAAGTGAATAAAAATATAGAGTATGAAAGTCTGTCTTTCCTTCTATCAGCTTTGCCAATTCGGTAATAAACCAAATCAAGATGAAGGCGAAAAAATAAAACATGAGACCTAACATCATAAGAAACAAGGGATGCAAAATCGCAAAAAAATCGAGTTTTAACCGTTTCTTTTTCATGGTTTTCCTCCTCAATCAAACTCGCCTTGGCTTCTCAAATGAGCTCCAAGCACCTGCCAATCAGGATTCTCGCGCCAGTTAGGGTCAGATACAATTTGGCTGGCCACGCGCCTTGCTTCTTCTAGGATATTATAGTCTTCCACAATATCAGCCACTTGAAATTCAGGAATTCCTGACTGACGTGTTCCAAAGATTTCTCCTGAACCACGCATTTTAAGGTCCTCTTCTGCTAGAACAAAACCATCCGTAGTCTCACACATGGCCTGCATGCGTTTTTTTCCAGTATCATTTTTAGGATTGGCCACTAAAACACAGTAGGACTGCTTATGGCCACGACCTACACGTCCTCGAAGTTGGTGAAGCTGGCTAAGTCCAAAGCGGTCGGCATCCATAATGATCATAACTGTAGCATTTGGCACGTTAACCCCTACTTCGATAACTGTGGTTGATACTAAAATCTGAGACTTTCTTTCCTTGAAGTCCTGCATAATTTGGTCTTTTTCATCATTTTTCATGCGACCGTGCATCAGAGCCACTTTAGCTAAATCCCCCAAAAAATCTGTGAGTTCCTGATGAAGGGCCACCGCATTTTTCAAATCGAGAGCCTCGGACTCTTCAATCAAAGGTGAGATAAAATAGACCTGAGCATCTTTTTCCAACTCACCCTTGATCCAAGTCAGTACGGTATCTAGTTGCTCATGTTTAACCCAGCGAGTAATAATGGGTTTCCGTCCAGCTGGCATCTGGTCAATAATCGACACATCCATTTCTCCAAAAGCAGTGATAGCCAAGGTCCTAGGGATAGGTGTCGCTGTCATCATGAGGACATCAGGATTGTCACCTTTCTCACGGAAAATACGACGTTGATTAACCCCAAAACGGTGCTGTTCATCAGTAATAACTAACCCAAGCCTGTGATAAGTCACAGCATCCTGAATCAGTGAGTGAGTCCCCACGATCATCTGAGCCTCCCCAGATTCGATTTTGGAAAGAGCTACTTTTTTGTCCGCCGCCTTCATCCCAGAAGTTAGGAGCACTACCTCTAGCTCAGGAAAAAGCCCCTGTAAACTTTGATAGTGCTGCTCTGCTAAGATTTCCGTCGGTACCATGAGGGCAGACTGCAAGCCTGCCGTATAGGCTCCATACATGGCAAGGCTAGCGATAACTGTTTTCCCTGAGCCCACATCTCCTTGTAAGAGACGGTTCATATGAGCCCCAGATTTCATATCAGCTAGGATTTCCGATAAACTGCGCTGTTGGGCTTCTGTCAAGGGAAATGGTAATTCTGCAATTTTGTCTTTGATTTTAGCTTCATCGTAAGCAATTGCTAGACCATTGGTTTCGGACTTATTCTCAGCCTTCAGTACCTGTAAATTCATCTGGAAATAAAAGAGCTCCTCAAACTTTGTCCTACGTAGAGCCTGCTTATATTCAGCCAAATCTTTCGGAAAATGCATGGCACGCACAGCCTCTTGGCGTCCCATGAGACGATACTTGTCCATAAGCACCTGTGGGAGACTCTCCTCCAACAAATTCAAGGCCCCACTATCAAAAGCTGCCTTTATAGCCTTTATCAGCTGGGCCTGACTAACACCCTGGGCCACATGATAGACTGGCTGCATATCGTCCTCAACTTGAGCCAAGACTTTCATGCCAGTCACTGCAGACTTCTTCTGGTCCCATTTGCCAAAAATAGCCACTTCTGCCCCCATCTCAATCTTGTCTACAAGATAAGGCTGGTTGAAGAAACTAATGGCAATCACTGCTTCTCCTTGCTTGATTTTAAAACTCAGACGATTACGTTTAAAGCCATAATATTGCACATTAGCAGGGGTCACCACCGTTCCCGTAATAACAGCCTTTTCGCCATCCATCAGTTCAAAGATAGACTTACTCTTAAAATCTTCATATCGGAAAGGAAAATAAAGCAAGAGGTCCCCAACCGTGTGCAAATCTAATTTGGTAAATTTTTCAGCGGACTTAGGACCAAAACCTTTCAAATCCGCAATTGGTGAATCTAGTCGAATCATATCCTCTATCATTTCTATCGTGTTCTTCTCCTCGTGAAAGAGGAAGCCTTATCAGCTATTATAACACATGAAAATGGTCTTCACTAAAATCAAAAAATCCAGTATCAAACTGGATTTCTCTTTATTTATATTAGTCATAGCTACGAGGTACACGATCACTAAGCAAACAAAGGACTTCGTAGTTGATAGTGCCACGTTTTTCAGCCACCTCTGTCGCAGTGATGCTTGCTCCCCCATTTTCCCCCATAAGAGTGACAGGAGTTCCTAGGGGATAAACCTTAGGAAGTCGAACAGTGATCTGGTCCATAGACACACGCCCAACAATAGGACAAAGCTGGCCATCCACAACAACGTGGAAACCTTGTAAATCTCTGGTCCAACCATCCGCATAGCCAATCGGAATGGTTCCAATAACCTCATCAGCTGTCGTCGTATACGTTGCACCATAACCCACATCTTGACCTGCTGGCAGGGTCTTAACATGAACAAGTGCTGTCTCCAAGCTTAAAGCAGGACGAATGTTATAGGGAAGGTCTAAAGCACTGCCACTAGGATTGAGACCATAGATGACGACACCTAGACGTACCGCATTAAAGACTGTTTCTGCATGCCAGATACTTGTCGCAGAGTTGCTAGCATGTACCAAGCGAGGGCGGTCCACCAAGTTATTAACCAAATCCGTGAAGAAGGCCAATTGACGCTTGAATTTACTATCATCTGCCTCATCAGCTGTTGCAAAATGGGTAAAAATACCTTCGACATCCGCACCAAGTGACTTCAGACCAGCAATCAAACTATCTGCATCTCCTTGGCTACGCACCCCAATGCGTCCCATACCTGAATCAATCTTAATATGACAGGTCAAACCAGTCAAATCAAGCCCTTGCTTCTTAGCTATTTCCAACCACTCAAGCGAAGCTACCGTCAGAGTGATGTTTTCTTGAATAGCCAAAGGAACCTCGTCTGGCAAGACGACTCCTAAAATAAGTATCGGTTGCTCTAAGCCAGCCTGACGGAGTTCAAGTGCCTCGTCTAGGTTGGAAACACAAAAACCATCTACCTGTTTAGACAAATGCTTGGCCACCGCAACAGCCCCATGACCATAAGCGTTGGCCTTAACAACTGCAAAAGTCTGCACCTTTTTAGGAATGTGACTAACCACTTGTTCAATATTTTCTGAAATTGCTGATAGATCAACCTTTGCCAAGGTTGGTCGATGTAAACTTGAAATCATAAGCTATCCTCTTCCAACATCTATCTCTTAGTTTTTTTCTAAAATGACACTTGCCTGAACAAAATCACCGCTATGAGAAATCGAGATGAAGACATTGCCTTCAAAAGGCGACTGGGTCACCACTGGCGCGCCCTTGTCATTGGTCAAAATTTCAATATCCTTAAAGCCGACTGCTCCAATACCTGTACCCCAGGCCTTTGAAAATGCTTCCTTACCGGCCCAGCGACCTGCTAAATAGGATATCTGACGATTGCCAGAAAGGGATTCAAAACGCTCCCACTCTTTTGGTGTCAATACCTTTTTTGCAAAACGTGGATTGCGGTCATAAGCCTTTTTAACAGCTGAAATTTCCTGCAAGTCTATACCATGTCCAAAAATCATAATTGTTACGAAAGTCGATTGTGGATTTCACGAATAAGACTATCTGTCTTATCCCAACCAAGACATGGATCTGTGATTGATTTACCGTAAACTTCAGGTGTGTCTTGACGACCATCCTCAAGGTAAGACTCAATCATAAAGCCACGCACGGTATCCGCGATACGCTCATCCCACTCACGGTTAAGAAGGACTTCACGCACAATGCGAACTTGTTCCATGAAGTTTTTACCAGAGTTATCATGGTTTGTATCAACAAGAATAAATGGGTTTTCCAAATTAAATGCACTATACTTGTCCAAAGCCTTAACCAAGTCTTCGAAATGGTAGTTGACAATGTTCTGACTATTTTCATTGTTGGCACCACGCAAGATAGCGTGAGCGAGTGGGTTACCATCTGTTTTAACTTCAGCGCCATTGTAAAGGAAATGCTGTTGGTTCTGCGCAGCATAGATACCATTAAACATGACATTCAAATTCCCTGACGTTGGGTTCTTCAAACCAATTGGCACATCAATACCTGAAGCTACAAAGCGGTGTTCTTGGTCCTCAACCGAACGTGCTCCAACAGCGTGGTAGCTAAGCAAATCATCAAAGAAGGAAAGATTTGACGGATAAAGCATCTCATCAGCGATTGGGAGGCCTGTTTCAGTAATAATACGTGACTGAAGGTGGCGAACCGCCTTAACCCCAGCAAGAAGGTCTACATCACCCTCTGCATCTGGCTGGTGGATAAGCCCCTTATAACCGTCCCCATTAGTACGTGGTTTAGCTGTATAAACACGCATAACAATAAAGATTTTGTCCTTCACTTCTTCCTGAAGTTTGGCCAAACGGTGAGCATAGTCAAGAACGGCTTCTTCATTATCAGATGAACATGGACCAATAACCAAGAGAATACGTTTGTCCTCACCCTTGATAATTTTTGCCAAAGCCTCATCATTAGCCTGTTTAGTTACTAGTGCATCTCCCGTAAGAGCATGCAATTTCCTTACTTCCGCTACATCAATCAGCGGACTATTTTGATGAATTCCCATCTATTTCCCTCTCTTTGTGAAAAGAGAGCGAACCGCTTGGTCATCCAAACGGTTCACTCCCCATATATGGTTTCTGTTACCTTATTATTTTGACAAAGTATCGTGGATTTCACGAATCAATTCTTCTGTCTTATCCCAACCAAGACATGGGTCAGTGATTGATTTACCATAGACATCTGGCGCATCTTGACGGCCATCTTCAAGGTAAGATTCAATCATGAAACCACGTGCAACTTTGTTGATTTTTTCATTCCAGTCACGGTTAATCAAGGTTTGACGAACAATACGGATTTGTTCCAAGTAACGTTTACCTGAGTTATCATGGTTTGTATCAATAACGATGAATGGATTTTCAAGGCCCATTTGTTCATAGTGTTCGATGGTTTCAAGAACATCATCATAGTAGAAGTTAGGCACGTTTTTACCATATTCATTCGTTGAACCACGAAGAATAACGTGTGCCAATGGGTTACCTGAAGTTTCAACTTCTTCACCGTTAAAGAGGAAGTTTTGTTTGTTTTGTGCAGCGTAGATACCATTAAACATAACGTTAAGGTTCCCTGATGTTGGGTTCTTCATACCAGTTGGAACATCAATACCTGATGCAACAAAACGGTGTTGTTGGTCTTCTACAGAACGTGCACCGATGGCAATATATGACACAAGGTCATCTACCAAAGGAAGGTTTTCTGGGTAAAGCATTTCATCAGCAGTTGTGATACCAGTTTCAGTGATAACACGGTAGTGAAGATTACGAACAGCCTTGATACCATTGATTAGGTTTGGTTTCCCTTCAGCATCAGGTTGGTGTACAAGTCCTTTATAGCCATCACCATTTGTACGAGGTTTAGCTGTATAGACACGCATAACCATAAAGACTTTATCTTTAACTTCTTCTTGAAGTTTAGCCAAACGGTGAGCATAATCAAGAACAGCTTCTTCATTATCAGATGAACATGGACCAATAACCAAAAGCGTACGGTCATCTTCACCCTTGATGATTGCTTCAAGCTCTTTATCACGAGCTTGTTTCTTGGCAAGGGCTTCACCTGTTAATGTAGTTGATTCTTTAACTGCATCAAAATCAATTTTTTCACTTACTGCTTTAAAAACCATAATAATTACCTATTTTTTTCCTAAAATTGTTTACGACCGTGACAATTTTTAAATTTCTTACCAGAGCCACATGGACAGAAGTCATTACGACCAACCTTACTAAAGTCAATTTCTTGACCATTAGCATCTGCTTGGTGGGCCTGGATATTGCCTGTTGCTGTTGTCGAAACACGTTCATTCACATTTTCACGAGATTGCTCATGAATTTGTGCTTTCATCATTGTACGTGTCACATCATATTCAATTGCCCCAATCATATCTTGGAACATCTTGAACCCTTCAGATTGATACTCAACGATTGGGTTGTTTTGTGCATAACCACGCAAACCAACGGCATTACGTAATTGATCTAGGGCATCGATGTGGTCCGTCCACTTGTTATCAACAACCATCAAAATCAAGACTTTTTGGAATTCACGGATAGCTTCCTCTGAACGCAATTTCTTGATTTGACGATCATAAACATCATCTGCTAACTCATTCAAGTAAACTTTAATAGCGTCATAATTAACACTACGTTTCGTTACCTCTCCCACTTCTTGTAAATCTTCAAGTGAGATGGCATTCTCAGGAACCAAAGCCTGACGAGCAAAGTTCAAAATACCTTTAAGAGCTTCCTCTTGATCATTGCGGCTGTGACCATCTACTGTACGGTTAATCGTACGCGTAATCATAGCCTTAATCTCAGGTTCAAGGTCACGTTCCGCTGTGATAACATCATAACGCTCAGCATAGATGATTTCACGTTGTTCACGCATAACGTCATCGTACTGAAGGACTTGTTTACGAGTATCGTAGTTATTTCCTTCGACACGTTTTTGAGCCGCTTCCACTTGGCGTGTCAACATACGTGATTTGATAACAATATCTTCATCATCAGCATTCAAACGTTCCAAGACTTGTTTGATACGATCAGAACCGAAACGACGCATCAATTCGTCTTCAAGTGAAAGGTAGAATTGAGATTCCCCTGGGTCCCCTTGACGTCCCGCACGACCACGCAACTGGTTATCGATACGGCGGCTTTCGTGACGCTCTGTACCAATGACACAGAGTCCACCAAGGTCAAGAACACCTTCACCAAGTTTGATGTCGGTACCACGACCGGCCATGTTGGTCGCAATCGTAACGGCACCACGTTGACCCGCATTCATGATAATATGCGCTTCTTTTTCGTGGTTCTTGGCATTTAGCACTTCATGAGGAATACCTGCTTCAACCAACATCTTAGAAATCAAGTCAGATGTTTCAACGGCAACCGTACCAACAAGGACTGGCTGTCCCTTTTCATAACGACGTTTAACATCTTGTACCACAGCGCGGAATTTAGCATCCAAGGTAGGGTAAAGAAGGTCATCGTGGTCAATACGTTGAATTGGACGGTTAGTTGGAATCGGAATGATTCGCATGTTGTAAATTTCACGGAATTCATCTTCCTCAGTTTTACCAGTACCAGTCATCCCTGACAATTTCTTGTACATACGGAACATATTTTGGTAAGTGATTGAGGCAGATGTCTTCGTTTCTTCTTGAACTGGCACACCTTCTTTTGCCTCAATGGCTTGGTGGAGCCCATCTGAGAAACGACGTCCTTCCATGGTACGACCTGTAAATTGGTCAACGATAAGAATTTCTTGCTCAGGACTGACCACATAGTCAATATCATGCAACATGATGTAGTTGGCACGAAGGGCGTTGTCAATATAGTGAGTCAAGGCAACATTATCAATATCGTACAAGTTGTCCAAGTTGAAGAATTCTTCAGCCTTGTCAATACCTGAGTCATTCAAACCAATCGTTTTTGTTGGAATATCAATGGCATAATCATCCTCTGTCAAGGTCTTAACAAAGGCATCCGCACGGTGATATAACTGATTAGTTTCTGAACTTACAGGACCTGATACAATCAATGGTGTACGAGCTTCGTCGATAAGAACTGAGTCAACCTCATCGACCAAGGCATAGTTCAATGGACGTTGTACCATGTTTTCCTTACGAACAACCATGTTATCACGAAGATAGTCGAAACCTACCTCTGAGTTGGTTGAGTAAGTGATGTCACAGTTATAAGCTTCACGTTTTTCAGCTGGTGATTTGGCTGAAAGGTTAATCCCTACTGACAAACCAAGCCAACTATAAAGCTCACCCATTTCAGTCGCATCACGCTCTGAAAGGTATTCGTTAACAGTGATAACGTGCACACCTTCACCTGAAATAGCATTTAGGTAAACAGGCATTGTCGCAGTCAGGGTTTTCCCTTCCCCTGTACGCATCTCTGGGACGTCACCATGGTGAAGAACAATACCACCCATGATTTGCACACGATATGGGAAAAGTCCAAGGACACGTTTTGCCCCTTCACGAACAACTGCAAATGCCTCTGGCAAGAGTTGGTCTAGGCTTTCTCCGTTTTGATATCGTTTTTTAAATTCTTCTGTTTTTGCCTGAAGTTCTTCATCTGAAAGAGCTGCCATTGCATCAGCATAGCTCTCGACTTTCTTGGCAGTTTTTTCTAGTTTCTTAATTTCGCCTTTATCATTTTCAATGATTTTGCGTAATATATTTGCCATCTTTTTTCCTTTCGACAGTCTTTATCTCCATATTTTACCACAAAAGCCCCCTTTAAACAAGAAATCACTCAAGGATTGACAAAGAAAAAAGCCCTAGTTTAAGGGCTTTCACAATGGATTTGCAAATAAACGAAAACTTTTTTATTAGATTCACTGAAAATATCGACAATAATGCTTTAAAACTACTTCTTAGAGTTCTCTTGGCTCTCTAGGATATCCTCAAAATCATGCAAGAGATTTTCAAAAGCCTGCTCAAAGAAGGCATGGTCGGTACCGCTATAGGCCTTCATTATCATAGGGCTAGCTTCAAAATCAACGTAGAATTGATAGTCCAAGACACCATTTTTCCAGTAAAATTTGATGCTAGGGGATGCCGTTTTTTCACCGCACATACCCGGAATGGCCCGTTGTAAGCCATAAATGTGATCTCCATAATCTTTCAGACGATAGTAAGCTCCCTCAAAATAATAGGATTTGCCGATTTCAATACGCTCAAATAGTGCAGCTAAAACTTTTTCATTACTCATACTTAAGCCTCGTTAGGGTGACTGACAATCATCTCCAATTGTCCATCAATTTCCCAATCTGTCACATCATTTGGAAGAATGAAGTGATCACCTTTTTTTAGACAATAAATGCGTGAATCGATAGTCATAGTCCCATTGCCAGAAAGTACCGAACAAAGCAAATAAGGAGCTGATTGTTTGAAGTCAACCAAGCCACTGAGTTTCCATTTATATACGGTGAAGAAGGAGTTTGATGTCAAACAAGTCGACTCTAATTGCAAGGTCTTAACAGTTGCTGGGACGCTATTTTCTGGGTCCCCTAGATCCAAGACATCAAGAGACTGTTGAATATGAAGCTCACGTTTATTACCCTGATTATCCCTACGATCAAAATCATATACACGATAAGTGGTATCGCTAGATTGTTGAGTCTCTAAGATAAGGATACCTGGACCAATAGCATGCATGGTACCGCTTGGTACAAAGAAAAAGTCACCTTTCTTAACAGGAGTTTTCGACAAAAGTCCATCCCAATCACCTGCTTCAATCAAGGATGCCAGCTCTTCCTTTGTCTTAGCCTTGTGACCATAAATAATTTCTGCACCCTCTTCAGCATCAATAATATACCAACATTCTGTCTTTCCTAGCTCACCTTCGTGCTCTAGCCCATAGGCATCATCAGGGTGTACCTGCACTGAGAGCCAGTCATTAGCGTCCAAAATCTTGGTCAACAAAGGAAAAACACTAGTCTTGGGGTTTCCAAAAAGTTCTGGTTTATCCTTGTAAAGCTCTGCCAGGTGGAAACCAGCATATTTTCCATTTTTGACATAGGATACACCATTAGGATGGGCAGAAATTGCCCAGTATTCACCAGTGTGTTCACTGGGAATATCGTAACCAAACTCTGCCTTGAGGCGGTTCCCTCCCCAGATTTTCTCATGCATTGGTGAATCTAAAAATAAAGGTTCCATTACTTCCTCCTGTATAGAGCAAAACGCCTTAAGATTATCTCTCAAAGCGATTTTACATATTTTGTTTATTTGTTTGTATGCTTGTCAGCTACGTCTTTAGCAAGTGCGAAGTTACCAAGTGTTGCAGAACCATTACCTGAAACAGCAGGTGTCACAATATACTCATTTACATCTGGTACTGGAAGGTAACCATTCAAAAGAGCTGTGAATTTTTCACGAACACGACGAAGCATGTGTTCTTGCCCCATAACACCGCCACCAAAGACGATAACTTCAGGACGGTAAAGGACTGTTGCTTGGACAGCCGCTTGAGCAATGTAGTAAGCTTGAACATCCCAAACTTCAGAGTGCTGATCAATCAATTCACCACGAATACCTGTACGGGCTTCAAGCGATGGTCCAGCAGCCAAACCTTCCAAACATCCACGGTGGAATGGACAAGTTCCATTAAATTCATTGGAAACATCATTTGGGTGAAGAGGTACATATACGTGACCAGCTTCAGTATGACCCATACCACCAATAAATTCACCATTTTGAATAGCACCAGCACCAATACCAGTCCCGATAGTGTAGTAAACTAGGCTTTTAACACCTTTACGAACAAGCGTTTCACCATAAGCAGATGAGTTAACATCAGTCGTAAAGTAGAAAGGAACATTAAACTCTTTAGCAATCAAGCCAAGAAGGTCAATATTTGACCAATGTGGTTTTGGTGTTGAAGTCACAAAACCATATGTTTCAGAGTTTGGATCAACATCAATTGGACCGAATGAACCAATAGCAATTCCAGCCAATTGGTCTTCATAACGTTTGAAAAATTCAATCGTACGATCAATTGTTTCATAAGGTGTTGTAGTTGGGAATTGGGTTTTTTCAACGACTTGGAATTTCTCATCACCAACAGCACAGACAAATTTTGTACCACCAGCTTCCAAGCTTCCGTAAAGTTTAGCCATATCTAAAGCTATCTCCTTCTGTGATCTATAAATAACTATCTTATACTATTATAAAGAAAAGCAGGATAAAAGACAATCTAAATGAGGCCTTATTTGACAAGGTACAGACTACTCTGCTTCATACTTTTCTTTATGAGACTTTTAACTAAAAAAGCCGAATTGACTTCGACTTTTCTAGCTTATTATTTAACTGCGATGAAGTCTGCACCTTCAGCAACTGAACCAGTCGCTACTGATGAAACATCTTCGAAGTCTGCAGTGTTTGTAACGATAACCATAGTTGTATCGTCAAGACCTGCTTCAGTGATTACTGAGCTATCGAAGGTAGCCAAGACATCACCTTTTTTAATACGTTGATTTGCTTGAACTTTAGCATCAAATCCTTTACCTTCAAGTGAGACAGTGTCGATACCGATGTGGATAAGCACTTCAGCACCTTTATCAGATTTAAGACCGTAAGCGTGACCTGTTGGGAAGGCGATTTGCACTTCACCATCAAATGGTGCAACTACTTGGTTACCTGAAGGTTTGATAGCAGCACCTTTACCCATAGCTCCTGATGAGAAGACTGGGTCATTAACATTTTCCAAAGCTACAACTTCACCTTTAAGTGGTGCAGCGATTGTTTCAGCTTGCAATGCAACTGGAGCTGATTCTGCAGATGCAATATCTTCAGCAACAACTTCTTTTTGAGCTTCAACTTCTTCCTCTTTGTAACCGAAGATCCAAGTAAGAGCGAAACCAAGAGCAAGTGTTACAAGTACCATAATCACATACTTAAGTACTTGACCGTTAAGGTATAGAAGAGTACCAGGAACGATTGTTACACCAAATCCTGTACCAGCAAGGTTAAGGATTGATGCCAACCAACCACCGGCAGCACCAGCGATAAGACCCATGATAAATGGCTTACCGAAACGAAGGTTAACCCCAAAGATAGCTGGTTCAGTGATACCAAGTACCGCTGAAAGAGTTGCAGGGAAAGCAAGTGCTTTCAATTTAGCATCTTTAGTTTTAACACCCACTGCAAGTGTCGCACCAGCTTGGGCAGTCATAGCAGCTGTGATGATAGCGTTAAGTGGATCTTTACCAGTATTAGCAATGAGGTTAGCTTCAAGCAAGTTAAAGACGTGGTGAACCCCTGTAACGACGATAACTTGGTGAACTCCACCAAGAACAAGACCAGCAAGACCAAATGGCAAGTTAAGAATCCATTCTGTAGCAGCAAGAACATAGCTTTCAACAGTATGGAAGACAGGACCAATGATAAAGAGGGCCAAAGCTGACATTACTGCAAAGACGATAAGTGGACGCAAGAGTAGGTCAAGAACATCTGGAACCCATTTACGAACCCATTGCTCGAACTTAGCACCAAGCAAACCTACGAAGAAGGCTGGAAGCACTGAGTTTTGGTAACCTACTACTGGAATAAAATCAAAGAAGTAGATTGGTTTAGCAGCACCTGATGCAACATCCCAAGCGTTAGGAAGGGCGTTGTTAACCATCATCAAACCAAGAACCAAACCAAGAAGTGGTGAACCACCAAATACGTTAAAGGCTGACCAACAAATCAAGGCTGGGAAGAAGGCGAAGGCTGTATCTGTCAATACAACTGTGTAAGTGTAGAAATCTGTAGCAGCAAAAGCTTTTGATGTTGTACCGAACAAACCAAGAACTGTATCGTTATTGATTGCTCCACGGATACCCATGAAAAGACCAGTCGCTACGATTGCTGGAAGCAATGGAACGAAAACGTCACCGAATGAACGGATAGCACGTTGGAACCAGTTCCCTTGTTTAGCAGCTTCTGCTTTTTGTTCGTCTTTAGATGCTGTTGGAAGACCTTGAGCAACGACTTCGTCGTAAATCTTGTTAACAGTACCTGTACCAAAAATCATTTGGTATTGACCTGAGTTGAAGAAAGCACCTTGAACTTTTTCAATGTTCTCAGCCTTTTCTTTATTGATTTTGTTTTCATCTTTAACCATCACACGTAGACGAGTCGCACAGTGAGCAACACTGTTGACGTTTTCACGTCCACCGAGGGCATCGATGACTTCTTTTGCAATTTGTTTGTTATCCATTTGCAAAAATCTCCTTAATAAAATTTGGTATGAAAGCGTTTAGCTTTTCTTTACGATAACTATTTTAGCATCTTTATATCATATGTCAACCGTTTAGCATAATTTTTTATTTTTTTATGATAAATCGTTGATTTTTCTAGGTAAAACGTTTACTATATTACTAACAAATAGATTAGGAGATCACTTTATATGAATCTACCAACAGAAGTTCGTTACCGTCCATACGCAGATTGGACAAACGAAGAAAAAACAAAAATTAAAGAAAATGTTGCTAAATCACCTTGGCGTGCAAGCTACCATATTGAACCAGAAACAGGTCTACTTAATGACCCAAACGGTTTTTCTTACTTTAATGGTAAGTTCCAACTCTTCTACCAAAGTTGGCCCTTTGGAGCTGCTCATGGTTTGAAACAATGGGTGCATACTGAATCTGAAGACTTGGTTCACTTTACAGAAACTGGTGTCAAACTCTTGCCAGACCATGAAAATGATAGCCACGGTGCCTACTCAGGTTCTGCTTATCAAATTGGTGATAAACTCTTTATCTTCTACACAGGTAACGTTCGTGATGAAAATTGGGTTCGTGACCCACGTCAAATCGGTGCCTGGATGGATAAAGACGGCAAAATCGAAAAATTCGACAAGGTTCTTATCAAACAACCTGCTGACGCTACTGAGCACTTCCGTGACCCTCAAATCTTCGATTACAAGGGACAATTCTACGCTATCGTAGGTGCTCAAAACCACGATAAACAAGGTTTTATCAAACTTTACAAAGCTGTTGATAATGATGTCGAAAACTGGGTTGAAGTTGGAGACCTAGACTTTGGTGGTACTGGCTCAGAATACATGATTGAGTGTCCTAACCTTGTCTTTGTAGATACCAAACCTGTTCTTCTTTATAGCCCACAAGGTCTTGATAAAGCTGAACTTGACTACGACAACATTTACCCTAACACTTATAAAATTTTCAAAGATTTTGACCCTGAGAAACCTGCCCTTGTTGATGGCACACCAATCATCAACTTGGACTACGGATTTGAAGCTTATGCAACGCAAGGCTTTAACACTCCAGATGGTCGTGCCCTTATTGTTAGCTGGATTGGTCTTCCAGACGTGGACTATCCAACTGACAAATATGACTACCAAGGTGCTATGAGCTTGGTTAAAGAATTGTCTATCAAGGACGGAAAACTCTACCAATATCCAGTTGAAGCCATTACAAGCTTACGTGCTAGCCAAGAAGATTTCTCTGAAAAAGTGTCAACAACTAACACTTATGAGCTTGAACTTAACTTCGAAGCTAACAGCCAAACTGAACTTGTCCTCTTTGCAGACCAAGAAGGAAATGGCTTATCACTTATGGTTGATACTGAAAATGGAAAAGTTATCCTTGATCGTTCTAAGGCTGGTGAACAGTATGCGACTGACTTTGGCACAAGCCGTGAATGCACTCTTGATGCCGGTCAAGCTGCAACAGCAAACATCTTTGTAGATAACTCCATCGTTGAAATTTTCTTCAACAAAGGTGAAAAAGTCTTCACTAGTCGTGTCTTCCCAAGTGCAGAACAAACTGGTATCAAAGTGATATCAGGAAACGTTTCTGGACACTACTTCGATTTAAAATACTAAGGTGATTTATGGTCGCAAAGCTTACTGACGTTGCCGAACTGGCTGGTGTGAGCCCAACCACAGTTTCTCGCGTCATAAACAAAAAGGGCTACCTCTCACAGAAGACCATTGATAAAGTTCACGCTGCTATGCAAGAACTCAACTATAAACCTAATAATTTAGCTCGAGGTCTTCAAGGAAAGTCGGCCAAACTTGTTGGCTTGATTTTCCCAAATATCTCCAATGTCTTTTATGCTGAGCTTATTGAACGTCTTGAAGATGAACTCTTTAAGCAAGGCTATAAAACCATCATTTGTAACAGTGAGCATGATCCTAACAAGGAAAAGGACTATTTGGAGATGCTTGCCGCCAATCAATGTGATGGCATCATCTCGTCTAGCCACAATCTTGGCATTGAGGATTATGAGAAGGTTGAAGCTCCCATCGTTGCCTTCGACCGTAATCTCGCCCCAAAGATTCCTATCGTTTCATCTGACAACTTTGAAGGTGGGAAGTTAGCCGCAAGAGCTCTGGTTAAAGCTGGTTGTCAACAAATTGTCATGATTACAGGTTATGATAATTCGGATTCTCCAACAGGACTCCGTCAACTAGGTTTTAATTATGAGTTGGACAAAAAAGGTATTATCTGTCCCGTTCCAAACGATTTGTCTCTCATGCGACGAGAATTAGAAATCAAATCTATCATTTCTCGTGAAAAGCCAGATGGCATCTTTGTTTCGGACGATTTAACAGCTATCTTGGTTATGAAGGTAGTTAGACAATTGGAACTTTCTATCCCTGATGACCTTAAAATCATCGGTTATGACGGAACTGCCTTTATCCGTCACTTTTACCCAGAGCTAGCAACTATCCAACAACCTTTGGACGAAATTGCTAAGCTTTGTGTCGAAATTCTTCTCAAGAAAATTAAAGGCAAAACAGTTAATCGTGATTACGTGCTTCCAGTAAATTTGATTGCCGGTGGTAGTATATAAATAAAAGTCGCAAGAAATCTCCGCTTGCGACTTTTTTTCTTGTTAAATTTGTAGAAAAAAGAAGTTGAAACAGTGCTCAACTTCTTTTGCTTATGCTTCATCTGTCACGAACTGACTAAGTACACCGTTAATGAACTTAGCAGATGTTTCATCAGAATATTTTTTAGCGATTTCAATAATTTCATTGATAGCCACACGTCCTGGTGTTTCTTCAAATGACGTGATTTCATAAAGTCCTAAACGAAGGAGGGTACGATCTGTCACAATCAAACGTGAGAGGCTCCAACCCTCTTTCAATTTTTCTTCAATTTGACTATCAAGTTGAGCCAACTCTTCACGGACGCCTGTTACTAGGCTAAGGAGAAAGGCTGGTACATCAACTTCAGTTTCTTCGTCAATTGGCTTGTCATAAGTGTAAGCGAAATGTGCTTGTTCCAGAGCTTCACCACCAAATTCAAGGGCAAAAAGCGTTTGAAAAGCACGCTCACGAAGGTCACGACGTGAATCTTTAAAGATATTAGTCATTCAAAAAATCCTCGTTAAACAATTCAGCCAAGTCTGGTTTTTGTGACTTTTCAGTAACAATAGATTCAACGTGAACGTTGACTTCTGAAATTGCCACTTCTGCCATATCATAGACAGCTGCTTTAACAGCTTTTTGAATTTCAATTGAAACCGCTGGTACGTTAACCCCATACTGAAGTGAAACGTAGATATCAGCATTTACAGTACCATCTTCTTCTGTTCGGAGGTAAACACCACGTCCCAAGCTTGTTTTGCTGAGGCTATCTGTAACGTTCTTATTTTGAAGGGCGTAAACACCTTCCACTTTAGTTGCAGCGATACCTGTAATCACTTCGAGCACGCGAGGGGCAATTACAATTTCACCGATATTTTCTGTAGTCATCGCATGTTTCCTTTCCGTTAGTTTGGAAAATAAAGCCTTCAAACCAATGGTTTGAAAGACTTAGTTGGGCTTAGGCACGTGATACGTAAGTACCTTCAGCTGTGTTGATAACCAATTTTTGACCAGCTTCGATAAAGTCTGGAACGTTAACCACAAGACCAGTTTCAAGTGTTGCAGGTTTACCTGAACCTGTAACTGTTGCACCCTTGATTGATGGTTGTGTTTCAGTAACAGTCAATTCAACAGTTGTTGGTACTTGCACACCGATAACTTCTGTTCCGTAGAATTGGATTTTTACTTCTGAGTTTTCAAGGATAAATTTCAATTCTTCTTGAACGTTGGCTACCGGGATTTCATATTGGTCATATGTTTCAGTGTTCATGAAGTATGCAGTATCATCCATTTGGTACAAGTATTGTGCTGGTACTGTTTCGATGATTGCTTGTTCAAATTTTTCTTCTGGACGGTAGCTAGTATCAAAAGTTGAACCTGAGCGAACATCACGCAATTTCATACGCATGATTGTGTTACCTTTACCAGGTTTGTGGTGGCTAGCTTCAAGAACTTTGATCAATTTGCCATCGTTAGTTACGAAAGTCATACCCGCACGGAGTTTACTTGCTTCAATCATTATTAAATACCTCTTTGTAAAAAATTATTATCAGTTTATTCTACCATAAATGACAGCATGGCTCAAATGTTTTATAGATTCAAGCCCAATCCTCAGGCTTTTTTCAAAGAACAAACTAGTCATCCATTCCTAAGTGAACCTCTGGAACATCATGTTGCAAATAAGAAACACCCTTTTGTTCCATCAACTCAATCGCAAATGGGTGCGGTCTATAATTGGCCTTGTAAGTAATCTTTACGATACCAGCTTGCAAGAGGGCTTTGGTACAGTTGATACAAGGAAAATGCGTCACATAAATCTCTGTATTTTTGGTAGAAATCCCCTCTTTGGCACATTGGATAAGGGCATTCATCTCTGCGTGTACCGTACGAATACAATGACCATCTTCCATGTAGTGACCTACTTCGTTACAGTTATCAGTCTCAGAAACCCCGCCGTTATAACCTGTAGCGATAATACGCTTGTCCTTGACTAAAACAGCCCCAACAAAGGCACGGTCACAAGTAGAACGCTTAGAAATCAGCTCTGCATTAGCCATAAAATAATCTTGCCAAGATAAACGGTTTGGCATAAAGTATTCCTCCAAATCTTAGAGAACAATCAATTCCTTAGGCGCAAGGGTAATCAGTTCACAACCATTCTCTGTGATAATAATGTCATCTTCGATACGAACACCATATTTATCAGCCAAATAAACACCTGGTTCGTCTGTCAAAACCATACCAGCTTCGATAGTTTCATCGGAATTACCAAAGTAAGGAATCTCGTGAATATCAAGACCGATACCGTGTCCGATACCATGTGTAAAGTAATCACCGTACCCCGCTTCGACAATAACATCACGCGCAACCTTATCATAGTCACGACGTGTCATGCCGGCCTTAGCCGCGTCAATCAAGGCCTGGTTAGAACGTAGAACGATATCATAAATTTCACGCTCCTCATCAGTAGTGTCACCAATATGGATAGTACGAGTCATATCGCTAACGTAGTGGTTGTAGTAACAACCAAAGTCCATAGTCAAGGTTTCACCAGATTGGATAACCTTTTCTGAAGCAACCCCGTGAGGCATAGCTGAACGGTAACCTGAAGCAATGATAGACTCAAAGGAAATTCCTGAAGCTCCGTACTCACGCATACGGAAATCTAGGAAGTTTGCCACTTGTAGCTCTGTTGTTTGACCTGGTTTAATGAAATCAAGCACATCTGTAAAGGCACGGTCTGAGATAGAACAAGCCTTACGGATAGTTGCCAATTCTTTTTCGTCCTTGATCATACGCAACTCTTCCATGAAGTTGCTTTGTGGTGACAAAGTGTAGCCTTCAAAAATCGCTTGAAGACCTTGGTAGTATGCAAATGACACCTGATTATCGAAACCGATTGTTTCAAGTTTATCAGCCTCGATAATTTTAACAATATCCTTAAGGGGATCCTTACTTTCGATAATATCAAAGCCATGCACAGATTGTTTGGCAATGAGGGTATAACGTGAATCCGTTAAGAAGAGACGACGATTCTTAGTAATGAAGACAGTCGCATTTGTCCCCCAGAAATCTGTTAAATAATAGATATTTTTTTGTCCTGTCACCAACAAGGCATCAAGGCCTGATTGGGAAAGTTTGGCATCAAATCGTTCAAGTCTACGTTGCATTATGAATTACTCCTTTGGTATTTTAGGTTAATTATACCAAATTTTCAGATTTTAAAGGATTAAATTGACATTTTAGATTGTTTTTTTGAGGTCATAAAGAAAAAGCCAGATTAAACTCTGACTTTATTAGCATTACACAAAGGCTCGCTTTTCGTAGATAGTTGGCATAAAAAGGAGCAAAACCAAAGTCCAAACAAACAAAACAAAGGCTTCGCGAAGATTAAAGAACTCTTGACCACTAGTAAAGACTGCTCGCATAAAACTAAATGGCACATAAGTCATCAGCTTAGTCATGGTATCCCCTAAACTAGCCAAATAGAGTGTAAAGAAAGTCATTCCTGTTACTCCAAAATAAGCCGTTACAAAGGCCGTTAAGGTATTCTTCACAAACAAGACAAGCAAAGAGGAAATCATATTTGATAAATTCTTTTATTCTCCAACTTAGAAAATAGTCTGTTAGATAAATTTCCCTAAAAGACTTATAAGCAGATTTGTTAGATTCCTAAAAACTTGCTTAATTTGAGACATTAGGCTAGTAACAGACCCTTCAGTATGATTAATTACATCCTTATCACTATCCTTGATAGTATCTTCAGAAGGGGACTCAGGTAAGGGATTTTCCACATTCTCTACTACTTCTGTTCCCTCTGGTGTCTCTGTTTTCTCAGTTTCTTCCTTGAAAACAGCCTGATAAATATCTCGGGCATCTGGAGCACTGCCAAGATAGCCAGAAACCAATTGACCATTTTTGAGACGAATGACACTTGGAGTCCCTGGAATTCCTAGCTTATCAAATAGTATTTTACGAGACTCACGGTCCAACTGATCTGAATCTGTATTGTAATAAAGAAGCTGACCATCAATCAGGGTATTGAAATCCTTCAAAACTGGAGAATTTTGACGACAATAGTAGCAGGTTGGCCGGCCAACATAAAGGATATGGTCCCCGCCATCTTCAGTCAACATATTTGTGACATCACTATAAGAGACTGACTTCAGGTTTTCAAGATTCTTTTCATAAGTTTCAACCGAGACCTCTTCGGACCTTACTTCTGTCTCAACCACTCCTGTCTGTGATGATTGAGGAAGCGAATTTTCCTTTGTCTCACTAATAGATTCAACTTTCTCAGCTACCTGTTGAGAAGCTGTTTCAGAAGAAACTTCCACATTCTCTACTTCACCATTCTCAACAGAATTATTTGATAATTCGACTGTAGATTCCTTAACATCTAACTCATCCGCTGCTCCACTAAGCACCGCTAACTGGCAAGTACCTAAAACAAAACTCGCCATCAAAATAAATTGTATTTTCTTCATGTATTCTCCTTATTTGTTTACTGTGTTACATCTTACTTTTTACCAATTAACAAAAGCAATGGTACCATGACACTAATTACCATGTTTCTCTCCTTTTTCTATTTAATTAGCACTTTAACAACTAAGTCCAAGCTATGACTTCATTATAAGAGCTTAACGAAATAAAAAATAGTGACATAGATGTCACTATTCCATAGGATTAAAGATAAAAAGAAAAGGCTAAGCAAATAAACTCAACCTAAGACTATAATAATCAGCAGAGAAAATCATTTCTCCTTATCCTTACTCGCTACTCTAAGCGCAAACAAAGAAAAAGCTAGTGAAAAAGTTGACCAGACGAGACAATGGTCAATAAAAGCAACACCTTCGGTGAAACTTAGTGTAGCATTTATGATCACAATAAATAGCCAGACAATCACGATAACAATGCTTAAACTTCTAATAAGATTATTCTTCTGTTTATCCATACTCCTCTTTCCCATATCTGGTGCTCATGGTAACTTCTAATCCCCATAAGGAGGTCTTCTTTTCAACCACCATTTGTTCCAACCCAATCGTTCAGGTAAGGTTTGAGGTTTAGATACAAAACCACCCCCTGTAACATTTTCTAAGATTTCAGCATTGAGCTCTTCACCATATACCTTAGTTCGCATTCTTATTTCTCCTTTCTTTTCAAAAATAAATACAGCAATGACCACTTGGACTATGTAAAAATCTAATCATCCTGGAGACCTAGTGGATTTGGGTATAAGGTCATTATAAGTTCTCCCTTTTCAAAAAAATAGTGACATAAATGTCACTACCACTGAACACAAAAAGACAGGTCTTTATAAGACCTGTTCTAAAACTTGTTTACTTCTACGGTGTTTCAGAATAAGATAAAAAATTACTTCAAAAAGGAGAAAACTAAAATAAATTCCTAAAACATAAAGCAAAGTTTCCCATTTATCTGTTGCTGATTGAAAATGGCCGTGATGATCCACTGTACGAATACTAATTAAAAGACAAATATCTAGAAATAAGGCTAGAAGAATACCATTAAATCCTATAAAAAAACGCTTTTTAACCATAGTCTGGCTCCTGTATCTTTTTTCTTAACCATAGAATAGCAAACTCAACTTAAACCAGCCTAAAGCAAAAAAAGACTCAGAGTGTTCTGACCCCAAAAAGTTAGACAAATAATTTAAGCAAAGGATTTAGTTCTGTATTGTACAGGACTGAGTCCTTTT